>JAALLB010000021.1 GCA_011087745.1 Hyphomicrobiales bacterium
CGTATCATATCACACCAAAACATTCGGGTTTTGGAGTAGGATGGGTATAACAAAATATGGCGGATTCAAAAAAAGTACCTAACCCTATAGACGTTCATGTTGGCACTAGAGTGCGCCTAAGACGAACGATGCTGAACTTGAGTCAAGAAAAACTGGGCGAAAGTTTGGGAATTACTTTCCAACAAATTCAAAAGTATGAAAAAGGCACCAACAGAATTGGCGCGAGTAGACTTCAGAAGTTGTCGGAGATACTCAAAATTCCAGTGTCGTTTTTCTTTGAAGATGCTCCAGGTTCTCATCAAAATTCTGCCAGCGAATTGTCAGAAACTGAGTCACCAAATTATGTAGTAGACTTTCTTTCTTCCACTGAAGGCCTTCAATTAAACAAAGCTTTTGCGAATATCAAAGACCCAAATGTCCGCAAAAAGATTTTTGATCTAGTCCGTTCGCTAAGTGAAGAATACTAATATTCAAATTCTGATGGAATTTTGAGAAGATTTTCTTGACCTTTTTGCTCAACACGACAATAAACGCTTAAGTTTTATATCATATAAAGCAATCCTTATGTCATTCTTGGAAAAAATTTAATGGCGCGCAATAATTATCTTTTTACTAGTGAGTCAGTATCTGAAGGGCATCCAGATAAAGTTTGCGACAGAATTTCTGATGAAATTGTGGATTTGATTTATAAAGAAGCAATCAAAACGGGTCTTGATCCTTGGTCAGTGCGGATTGCCGCTGAAACGCTTACAACAACAAATAGAGTTGTGATTGCCGGTGAGGTTCGCTTACCAGAATCGCTTTGTAAGAAAGATAAAGAAGGCAATATCATTAAGGATGCTGCTGGCAATCCGGTCGTGGCGCCAGGGCGGTTTCGCTCTGCGGCGCGTCGTGCCATTCGTGATATTGGTTATGAGCAAAACGGCTTTCACCATAAAACAGCTAAAATTGATGTCCTGCTTCATGCTCAATCGGCAGATATTGCACAGGGCGTTGATAATGCAGCTGATAAGCAAGGTGAAGAAGGCGCTGGTGACCAAGGAATTATGTTCGGTTACGCTTGTACTGAAACACTGGATTTAATGCCCGCTCCGATTTATTATAGTCACAAAATTCTTGAGCTAATGGCTAAAGCACGCAAATCTGGTGAAGGTGAAGCCACTAAACTTGGGCCAGATGCCAAATCTCAAATCACAGTGCGTTATGAAGACGGTAAACCAAAAGAAGTTAAAGGCATTGTTGTCTCAACCCAGCACATGGATGAAAGCTGGGATTCAGCTAAAGTACGTCAGGTTATTGAGCCTTATATTCATGAAGCACTTGGCGGCAACCTGCCGATCGCAGATGATTGTGATTGGTATATCAACCCGACTGGAAAATTTGTAATCGGCGGTCCGGATGGCGATGCTGGTCTAACCGGTCGTAAGATTATTGTTGATACATACGGTGGTGCAGCGCCTCATGGCGGCGGTGCGTTCTCGGGCAAAGATACGACAAAAGTCGACCGCTCAGCAGCATATGCTGCCCGCTATTTAGCTAAAAACGTTGTTGCAGCCAAGTTGGCTGAAAAATGTACGATTCAAATATCTTATGCAATTGGTGTTGCCCAACCGCTTTCAATTTATGTGGATACACATGGCACAGGTAAAGTTGCCGACGCTCAATTGGAAGATGCAATCAGGGCATGCATGGATTTATCTCCTACTGGTATTCGCAAGCACCTTGATTTGAACAAGCCAATTTATGCACAAACAGCTGCTTATGGTCACTTTGGCCGCAAAGCCACCCGTAAAGGCGCTTTCTCCTGGGAAAAAACGGATCTTACATCAGCGCTAAAAGCTGCAATAAAAGCTGCTTAATCAAAGTGAATGAAGAACAACACGCATTCCGCCGTTCAGAAGCCTTTTTTGGCCGGCGGAAAGCCAAAGCACTTTCAATTCCGCAACAAAAACTGCTAGATAAACTGTTACCCAAATTAAAGTTTGATATTAAAACGCCCAGCCTAAAGAATTTAAGTGCTGCATTTCTCCACAATCCCAAAAAAATAGTGCTCGAAAGTGGTTTTGGTGGTGGTGAACACCTTGTTCATCAGGCTAAAACCAATCCTGATATTGGCTATATAGGCGTGGAGCCCTTTGTGAACTCTATGGCCAAAGCACTGATGGCAATCGAAGAGCACGATCTACAAAATATCCGTTTATATGACGAAGATGCAACCGAGCTGCTGGATTGGCTACCAGGTAATTGCATCAATAGAATTGACCTTCTTTATCCAGATCCATGGCCGAAAAAAAAGCATTGGAAACGCCGGTTTGTAAATCAAAAGAACCTCACACGATTTGCCCGTGTTCTAAAAGACGATGGTATTTTTCATTTTGCCTCAGATATAGACACATACATCAATTGGACGCTCAATCATTGTGATGAGCATCCAGATTTTGACTGGCTAGCTAAAACGGCTGATGATTGGCAAACGCCTTACGAGAATTGGACCAGAACCCGTTACGAGGCAAAAGCAATTCGAGAAGAGCGTATGCCTTGCTATTTGAGATTTAAAAAACCGCAAAAGCACACATAGGTATCATCTGGAATGCCTTAGCTATAGGGTGCACCGCGCATTTGCGCTATTGCATGTCTGACACGATTCCAATCCTTGGCGTCAGTTTCTTGCCCTTCTTTTTGTAGTTTTTGGGCATTCTGCGCTGCTTCAAATTCTGCCTTGTCACCATGAGCCCGATAAAGCATTTGGGCACATTCATGAATTTCTACTGCATTCATTGTTCCGCTCCTATGATTTATGTTTAATCAGCCTAGCATCTAAAAGCGGCAACATCTTGCGTTGGTCATTTCGGTAATTTATCAAACCCAAACTATATCATTAGGGATTGGCAACAGTTCCGCTATACTTGTTTTTATGGCTTTGATAAAAATTACCGCAACCATATCTATTGATGAATCTGAACTGCATGAGAAATTCGTACGTTCAAGTGGCCCTGGTGGCCAAAACGTCAACAAAGTTTCAACCGCGGTGCAATTGCGATTTGGTGTTGCAAACTCAGAAAACCTGCCGGAACGGGTTCGATTAAAAATTCTCAATAGTGGAGATTCAAGGCTGACTAGGGAAGGTG
Source organism: Hyphomicrobiales bacterium (assembly GCA_011087745.1). Taxonomy (GTDB): domain Bacteria; phylum Pseudomonadota; class Alphaproteobacteria; order Rhizobiales; family Rhizobiaceae; genus JAALLB01. Next base: position 3,129 of record JAALLB010000021.1, read on the forward strand.
AGCTGGTTTTGATTGCCGAGAGTTTTCGCACTCAAGAGGCTAACCGCAAGGATGCAATTGAGCGGTTAAAGGAAATCATCCGTAAAGCTGCCTTTGTGCCGAAAAAACGCATTCCCACGCGTCCAAGTTTGGGAGCAAAGAAACGAAGGCTTGAAAGTAAAGCCAAGCGTGGTTCCATAAAAAAGAGCAGAAGCAGTAAGATCAATTTGGATTGAGGGAAAAATGAAATACATCGTTGCAAGCCTCTCGTTGATACTGGCCGTAAACAGCACAGATACATTGGCTCAGGAAGACGCAAAACAGTACGAGTTAGCAACACCTCCGGCCTGTTTCAATAATCTTGGGGAAGCGGTTGAATATCGTGAACGAACAGGCGGCGGTCTAAAGGTTGCCGCTGGCATGGCAAATCGAGACAGCGAAGGCAAACCGTTCATTATCAGGATGAATTATGTATTTTCACCAAAAGAATTTCAAAGGTTTATTGATCGTCACGAATGCGCCCATCATCAACTTGATGACATAGACCGACCACACCCTCCCAGGAACAGCCCTGAACATCTAATGAATGAAAGCATTGCTGATTGTATCGCTATCATTCGTTTGAGAGATGAAGAAACCGATGGCGAAGAAAAATTCAATGCTGTTTCGTCAGCGATGCGAGTAGATATGGCTAAAATAGGCTTTCCGGAAATCAGTATTTCCAGTCGCATCAGCAATATTGAAAATTGTTTCCTGCGAAATGGATCGTACCGCGATTTCATCGAGACAGTGAAGCAAAGAAGAAAAGAACAATAATCAGGTTGCCGGCATTTGTTGGGTAGCGCAATGTATACCACCGCCAACTTCACCCAGGCTATCAACGTTCAGGGCTATGATTTTTCTCCCCTTGTAGTGCTTTCTTAAAGCCTCTAAAGCTATGGCATCGGTCTTCTCATCGCCAAATTGAGCAGCAATGATGGCGCCATTACAGGCATAATAATTTGCATAGGAAGCAACAAAGTCATAACTCTTCACGCGCCTTTTGTTGGGTTCTGGAATTACCTGAACATCCAATCCATCCGCAACAAGAGTATCATGGGTGACCACGGCGGCCTTATGAAATGGATCGCGCATGTCAGGTTGATCAGGTAGATTTATCAGTACGCGCCCTGGACCTGTGAACCGTGCCAAACTATCGATATGATAATCTGTTATATCTTCTCCATAAAGGCCTTTGCTCCAGATCATGCGATTTGCGCCATACGCCTTTAACAAACGAGCCTCTACTTCATCACGAGAAATATTTGGATTACGATTATTGTTCACCCATGAGCTTTCATGCGCCATTAGAAGGCCGTGCCCATCATGCTCAGCGCCGCCCGCCTCACCTTTCAAGCCGCTGGCGATAATCGGGATGCCTAATCGTTCGGCGACACGTTTGGCAATCTGCCCGTCTTTTTTATCGATTTGCCTGCCACCCCAGCCATTAAATTGTAGATTACTAATTGCTAGTTTTCCATCTTTCTGTTTGGCAAACAGTGGGCCAGAATCTCTACACCACAAATCTTCTGTTGGAATATCCCATAACGCCACATTGGCGCTAAGAAGTTTACGGGCCTTTGCATGGTCTTCTTTTGCTGCAAGTAGAATGACGGGTTCAAAATCAGCAATTGAGTTTGCAATATTTGCAATGGTTTGTTGGAGCATACCAAGGAATATACGATCGGGATGTACGCCTCTGTTTACGGGCCATTGCATGAAGGTGAGCTCATGCCTGTCTTCTTCCGGTGGAACATGCATTTTTGTTTGTGTGTCAGCCATGCCTATTCCATTTGAAAAACCAGCAAGCCCAATTGCTGCTCCACCTTTCACAAAACTTCTGCGTTTCATCTAGGTATCTCTTTGCTTAATTGTGAACGGTAAATACCACAAGGAACGAGTTTTGAAAATCAGGCTTGCTCTAGCAAGCACAACAGAGCTTTTTTGCTTTGGAACCTGAGCACTTGCAAACCAGTCTATTTGAGCGTATATAACCTCCAAATTCTCCGTATCATTCGCGAGAGTGGGCGCTACCCAGCACCCGCTCTTTTTTAATGTCTAAACGGAGGTGAAGAAAATAACAGGAAATATTGCACCTTATGTCGGACGCGCGTATTATTGTTGAAACTGGTGTTGAAGCGAAAGTTGCCAGCATCATTGAGCCTGAGATCGAGGATCTCGGCTATAGACTGGTGCGCGTAAAACTATCAAACATCAATGGTGCAACGCTTCAGATAATGGCTGAGCGTCCAGATGGCACGATGAATGTTGCGGGATGTGAAGAGATATCGCGAGCGATTTCTCCCATTCTTGATATCGAAGACCCCATCAGTCAAGCGTATCATTTGGAGATTTCATCGCCTGGTATTGACCGTCCGATGGTTCGCCTATCTGATTTTGATACTTGGACAGGACATACAGTAAAGCTTGAAACACACCAGATCATTAATGGTCGCAAGCGCTATAAAGGCATGATTATCTCTGTTGAAGGTAATGAGATTACTTTCCGACGTGAAGCACCAAGTGAAAATGAAGACCCAAATTTTGTATTGCCTATCGCTGAAATTAAAGATGCAAAATTGGTGATGACAGACGATCTTATTACTGAGGCTTTAAAGCGTGATAAAACACTGCGGGAAGCAAACGGAATTGAGGATGGAGATGAACCTTCATCCGCTGAGAATTAATACAGAACTAGAAAACGAAATTGCATAAGGTTTTTGAGGAAAGTTTATGCAGCACCTAATATCAGTCCGCTGGATGTGGATGGGCAAAGGAGAGTGTTATGGCAGTCAGTGCTAACAGGTTGGAATTGTTGCAAATCGCAGATGCGGTTGCTCGTGAAAAGGCGATTGATAAGGAAATTGTTATTTCCGCAATGGCTAATGCTATCGAGAAGGCAGCAAAATCGCGTTACGGTCAGAAAACCAATGTTCACGTGAACGTTGATACAAAAACCGGCGATATAAACCTAAAGCGTCTGCTTGAAGTTGTTGAAGTGGTTGATGACCACACGACACAAATTTCATTAGAACTTGCTCGTGATAAAGAACCAACGATTGAACTGGGTGATTATGTTTCTGATCCACTTCCGCCGATGGATTTTGGCCGTATTGCAGCTCAGTCAGCCAAACAGGTTATTGTGCAGCAAGTACGGGATGCTGAGCGTGATCGACAGTTTGAAGAATATAAAGACCGCGTCGGTGAAACCATCAACGGTACTGTGAAACGCGTTGAATACGGCAATGTAATTGTAGACCTTGGTAAAGGTGAAGCCATCATCCGCCGTGATGAAACAATTCCTCGCGAAAACTTCCGCTATGGTGACCGGGTTCGTGCATATCTTTATGACGTACGCCGTGAACAACATGGCCCGCAAATTTTCTTGTCACGTACACACCCGCAGTTTATGTCCAAGCTGTTCACTATGGAAGTTCCTGAAATTTATGATGGGGTGATTGAACTAAAATCAGTTGCACGGGATCCGGGTTCGCGAGCAAAGATTGCTGTTATTTCAAATGATTCAGCAATTGATCCGGTAGGTGCCTGTGTGGGTATGCGCGGTTCGCGCGTGCAAGCAGTTGTTGGTGAACTTCAAGGTGAGAAAATCGACATCATTCCATGGTCACCAGAACCTGCAAGTTTCATTGTGAACGCACTGCAGCCTGCTGAAGTTACAAAAGTTATTCTTGATGAAGATGCTGAGCGCATTGAGGTTGTTGTTCCTGATGATCAACTGTCACTTGCAATTGGCCGCCGCGGACAAAATGTTCGTCTTGCCTCTCAACTTACCGGTTGGGACATTGATATTATGACTGAAGAAGACGAGAGCTCTCGTCGTCAGGCTGAATTTGAAACCAGTGCAAAAGCATTTATCGAAGCGCTTAACGTCGATGAGATGGTTGCTCAACTTCTGGCCTCTGAAGGGTTCTCATCTGTTGAAGAAGTCGCATATGTAGACATGTTGGAAATTGCTTCTATCGAAGGTTTCGATGATGAAACAGCCGAAGAGCTTCAAGCACGTGCAAAAGAATACATTGAGAAACAGGAAACTGCTCTTGATGATGAGCGCAAGAAATTGGGTGTGGCTGATGAGCTTCGAGAAATCGATGGTCTGACAATGCCAATGCTTGTAACGCTCGGCAAAGATGACATTAAAACAATGGAAGATTTTGCCGGCTGTGCTGCTGATGATCTCATTGGTTGGAGCGAGCGTAAGGATGGAGAAACAACGCGTTTCCCTGGTACGCTTGATGAATATAAAATTTCCCGTGTTGATGCCGATGCCATGGTTATGCAGGCTCGTGTTAAGGCCGGTTGGGTAACAGAAGAAGAGCTGGCGGCTGCTAACGCAGAACCAGAGCCTGAAGTTGAAGAAGTTGTAGAAGAGGAAGAAAAGAAAACAGGGCGCATTTTCTAAGGAAAAGGAAATAGCTCTTTGGCGCAAGATATGAACCCGCGAACCTGCATCGTGACCAAAACGGAAAAGTCGCCCGACGATATGATCCGTTTTGTAAAGGGACCGGATAATCAGGTGTTTCCTGATTTGAAGCGAAAATTGCCAGGTCGAGGTGTATGGGTAACTGCACAACGAGGTGTTTTGAAAGAAGCAATTTCTAAAAACCTCTTTGCCCGAGGGTTTAAAGATAAAGTAAAAGTAGATGAAAATCTGCCGCAACTTGTAGAAGATTTATTGCGCCAAACTTCTTTGCAGGCTTTGGCAATGACAAAAAAGGCAGGACTTGTAGCAACAGGTCAGGCAAAAGCTGAAGCGATGATTAGAGATGGTATTGCATTGGCCTTGATACAGGCTAGCGATGCAGGTACTGACGGAGTGAAAAAGCTTGCTGCGGCATTAAAAGAGCAGAAAGTTTATGAAGAACGAGAAGTCGTGCGGATTGATGAATTTACCAGCGAAGAGTTGGACAAAACATTAAATGGCACTAATACAATGTATGTTGCGCTTTCTAACGGTGGCGCAGCCGTAAAACTGGTGAAAATGATAAGTAGATTGATGGACTTTAAGGCTATGGAAGCTTAAAATGCATCAATTCAAACAAAATGCTGGATTTTATATGTTTTAAAGTCCAAAAAGCCTGAATTGGCTACTGATAAGGTAAAGTATGAGCGAGAACGACGGCGAAAGCCCTAAAGAGAAAAAAACACTAACACTGCGAGGTAGTGGTATCTCGCAAGGTACAGTGCGCCAAAATTTCTCTCATGGACGAACAAAATCTGTGGTGGTTGAAACGCGTAAGCGTAGAATTACCAAGCCTGGTGATACACCTGCAGCCGAGGCAGCACCTGCGGCCGCAGAGCCTGCAGCTCTAGCCCCAGTGGTTCCAACGCCCAAGCCGGCAGTTGAAATGCCTGCTTCTAATCTTTCCAAAAATGAACTGGATGCTCGTACCAGAGCGCTGGAAGAAGCTAAGGCACGAGAATCAGATGACCGTGAAAAAGCTTCAGCTGACGAAAAGCGTCGTTCAGAAGAAGATGCAAAGCGTGCTGAAACCAAGGCTGAAGAAGAGCGTCTTGCTGCCGAACGAGAAGAAGCTGAACGTATAGCAGCAGCAGATGCTTCGGCTATCGCTGCAAAGGTTGAAGAAGGCGCAATTTCAAAACCTGCGGCCCGTGAAGAGCCAAAGACAAAAGAACTTAAGCCATTTGAGCGCAAGAAACCTGATGAACCTACAAAACCTTCTCGCACAAAAGGTGGCGATGATCGTCGCAAGACAAAGTTGACACTAACGAACGCACTTGATGAAGACAGCGGTAAACGAGGCCCCTCTCTTGCAGCACTTAAGCGTCGTCAGGAAAAAGCCAAACGCGCAGCCCAGCAAAATTCTGGTCCACGCGAAAAAGTTTCCCGTGAAGTGCAATTACCTGAAACGATTACGATTCAGGAACTTGCAAACCGTATGTCTGAGCGCTCTGTTGATGTTATCAAATATTTGATGCAGCAGGGTCAAATGATGAAGCCAGGCGATATCGTCGATGCAGATACAGCTGAACTTATTACAGAAGAATTTGGCCACACTGTAAGACGTGTATCAGATAGTGACATCGAAGAAGGCATCTTCGATACACCTGATGATGACACCGATCTGGAGTCTCGTCCTCCAGTTGTTACAATCATGGGTCACGTCGATCATGGTAAGACATCTTTGTTGGATGCTCTGCGCAGTGCAAACGTTGTTTCAGGTGAAGCAGGCGGCATCACTCAGCACATTGGTGCTTATCAAGTTGAGCACGATGGTCAGTTGATTTCATTCATCGATACCCCTGGTCACGAAGCCTTTACATCGATGCGTGCTCGTGGAGCCCAAATTACTGATATTGCAATTCTTGTGGTTGCTGCTGACGACAGCGTCATGCCGCAAACAATTGAATCAATTAATCACGCAAAAGCAGCGGAAGTTCCGATCATTGTTGCAATCAACAAGATGGACAGACTAGGTGCTGACGCAAACAAGGTGAAAACCGAACTTCTTCAACACGAGGTTTTTGTTGAAGACATGGGCGGTGATGTTCTTGCAGTAGAAGTTTCGGCTCTGAAAGGGACAAACCTTGATAAGCTTTTGGAAGCGATCGTTCTTCAGGCAGAATTGCTTGATCTGAAAGCAAACCCGGACCGACCAGGCGAAGGTTCAGTAATTGAAGCCAAGCTTGATAAGGGTCGCGGCCCTGTTGCTACAGTTCTTGTCAACCGCGGTACATTGAACATCGGCGATATTGTTATTGCAGGTGATGAATGGGGTAAAATTCGTGCCATCGTAAACGACAAGAGTGAGCAGCTTAAGCAAGCAACCCCTTCAATGCCTGTAGAGGTTCTTGGTTTAAATGGTGCGCCTTCTGCTGGCGACCGTATTGGCGTGGTTGAAAATGAAGCGCGCGCGCGTGAAATTTCAGAATACCGTCAGCCTCTGTCTCGTGAAAAAGCTGTGGCCCGTGCTGCAGGTTCACGAGGTTCTTTGGAACAAATGATGACGCAACTACAAACATCTGAGCTAAGCGAAGCGGCACTTGTTTTGAAAGCGGATGTGCAGGGTTCTGCGGAAGCTATCCAACAAGCGCTTGAAAAAATGAACACTGATGAAGTTGCTGCTCGTATCGTCCATTCCGGTGTCGGTGCGATAACAGAATCTGATGTAGCACTGGCCGTTGCGTCTAATGCACCAATTCTGGCGTTTAACGTTCGTGCAAATAAACAGGCACGTGATGCTGCAGAAGCTGAAGGCATTGAAATTCGTTACTATTCAATCATCTACGATCTTGTTGATGATATGAAGTCTGTAATGTCTGGTCTGCTTGCACCTGAGCGTCGCGAAACATTCTTGGGTTATGCAGAAATTCTGGAAGTATTCAACGTGTCGAAAGTTGGTAAAGTTGCCGGTTGTCGTATCACGGAAGGCAAGGTTGAACGTGGATCAGGTGTTCGCCTGCTGCGTGACAATGTTGTTATTCATGAAGGCAGTCTTTCAACGCTTAAGCGCTTCAAGGATGAAGTGGCTGAAGTGCAAGGTGGTCAAGAGTGCGGTATGGCATTTGAAAACTACCAGGACATGCGTCAGGGCGATGTAATCGAGTGCTTCCGTGTAGAACACATCGAGCGTTCGCTTTAAGACAAAAATTTTGAAGAGTTCTGTCCGGTCCCATTCCGGGCAGAAAGCTATAGGAAAAAACCATGAGTAAGTTTTCGGGCAAGGGCCCATCACAGCGCCAATTGCGTGTGGGAGAAAATGTGCGCCATGCACTGACCCAGCTTTTACAGCGCGGTGAAATTCAAGACGATGTTTTGCAAAAAACAGTGATTTCTATATCAGAAGTTGCCATGTCGCCGGATTTGAAGATTGCTACCTGTTATGTTTCACCACTCGGTGGCGGCGATTCCAAACCCATCATCAAGGCACTTGCCACAAACGCAAAGTTTATTCGGGGTAAGCTTTCACCTCATCTAAACCAGATGAAATACATGCCAGAGTTTCGCTTTCGCGAAGATACAAGTTTTGACAATTATTCAAAGATTGATGCGCTCTTGCATACTCCAGAAGTTCAACGTGATTTGGCCGAAGAAACTGATTACGACGGAGATAAGGAAACATGAGCCGCCAGCGCAAGAAAAAGGGCCGCCCGATTTCTGGCTGGGTAATACTGGACAAACCGGTTGGTATTGGTTCAACGCAGTGTGTTTCAAAAATCAAATGGCTCTTCCAAGCAGCAAAGGCAGGACACGCTGGTACGCTTGATCCACTTGCATCTGGCATGTTGCCACTTGCTTTGGGCGAGGCGACACGAACGGTTCCGTTTATTATGGATGGACAGAAAACCTATCGCTTCACTGTAACCTGGGGTGCGGAAACCAATACTGATGATCTTGCTGGTGAAGTAACCCGGCAATCAGATGAACGTCCGACCAAGGATGCAATATTAGCTCTACTGCCAAAATATACCGGTGAAATTGAGCAGGTGCCGCCGCAATTTTCCGCCGTCAAAATCGATGGTGAGCATGCTTATAAGCGAGCCCGCGATGGCGAAGAAATGGAAATTAAATCACGCATCGTGGAAATTGAAAAGCTTGAATTAATAGAGGCTACCGAGCAGACAGCAATTTTCGAAGTGCTTTGCGGCAAGGGCACTTATGTTCGTTCGTTGGCCCGCGACATGGGACGTGATCTCAAATGCTACGGTCATATCACCGAATTGCGCCGTACGTCGGTTGCACCGTTCCTGGAAGAAGACCTAATCCCACTTGAAAAACTGGTTGAGATGGAAGGCGAACTTGAACAACTGGATAGTGAACTTTTTACTACCGGAACAGCGCTTGATGACCTATTGGAAGTGCCAGTTACAAAAGAGCAAGTCCACCGTTTACGCCTGGGTAACTCGATTGTATTGCGCGGCAGCGATGCCATTGCTCAAGCTGATGAAGCTTTCGCATCAAACGGCGATGAACTCATTGCAATTGGTGAAATAGAGCAGGGTCAATTTAAACCCAAAAGGGTATTTCAGCATTCTTTTATATAGCTGATTTGAATTTAGATGTTAAATCGAGCAATCAAACGCTATGCCAAAGCAGGCGACCCAACGCCATTTCTTTTGAAGATCGTTTCAAGAATCTCATTGTTGAAGCCTTGAGGCATCTGGTCACCGGAAGCGAACATATAAAGTGCAGCTTTTGCAATTGCATCCAGTGTTGAAAACACAAGCGATCCTAAAAATACATAAACAATGCCGATTACTATCAAGCTTGCGCCTAAAACGGGTGATGTGGCCCAAACACTTGCTGCCAATCCAGCTATCAAAAAGAACGGTAGAGTTGCAGGGATAGCTAGAACAGAGAGACCAACTTTCAGAGTTATCGCTTCACCCCAATTTTTCTTCACAAGTTCAGCAGAGCGTTTAAGGGCATCTATCGCGCCCTTTTCTTCTGCAACAATAACAGGAACTGCAAAAAAGCTTGCAATGCGCCAGCCAAAGCCCAGCATTCCGCTTATCATGCTGCCAATAAAGTTATTGCGTCCCTTGATTGATCGTAAAATCAAACCAACAGTTGCCGCAAGCATTGACCATGTGAGTATTTGTGGCAGACGCTTCCATGCGATGCTAAATCCATCTGCAAGCATCAGGTCATCTCCGCATAAGCGAATAAATGCACATGTTATCAGCCCGAAATTAAAGAAGGTCAGAATAACATAACCGATATAAGTCGGAATTATTGCCAGAAGGGCATATTTGATTATTGTCGACAGATCAAAAACTTTGTTTGGTATTGCCAAGTTACCGAACGTTGAATGAGAAAGTGCGGTTAAGGGGTTTTTAT
>JAALLB010000022.1 GCA_011087745.1 Hyphomicrobiales bacterium
AGCCTGAAACGTCAACCCCAAATAATCAGATTTTCAAGGACTCGGAGTATAACATGCCTGATTGGTACGAAATAACTGATGGAAAACCACAAAGGCAGAGCTGAAGATTTTGCTTGCTAATATGACGCTTTAAGGTAAAGCGCGTATATGAACTATTTTTCTTTTCTGGCGCAAAACACTCGATGGTTATTGGGTGGTTTTTTGCTAACGTTTTTCTCGTCATTTGGGCAAACGTTTTTTATATCGCTTTCTGGTGGCGCAATTCGGGAAGAATACAACCTTTCAAATGGTGAATTTGGTTTGACCTATATGTTGGCAACATTGGGTAGCGCGCTGACTTTGCCTTTTTTGGGCAAGATTGTTGATCATGTTAGCGTTGCAAAGACGGTTCTATTTGTAATTCCTGCTCTTGCAGCTGCATGTCTCTCCATGGGTTTTTCACAAAATCTATTTATGTTGGTTTTGGTGCTCTATTGCTTGCGCTTGTTTGGTCAGGGCATGATGACTCATATTTCCTTAACCGCCATGGGTAAGTGGTATTCCATGCGGCGAGGGCAGGCCGTATCTATTGCAGTAGTCGGTCATCAGGCAGGCGAAGCTTTTCTGCCCGTTATTTATTCAGCGGCGTTAATTTGGTTTACCTGGCGGGAATCCTGGACAATATCAGCGGTTTTCTTAATGCTGGTGGCACTGCCATCAATTTACTTCCTAATGAAAGTTGAGCGTGTTCCAAGTGATTTTGAAATCACTGATGCTGAGAGTTCCAAAACCAAGAACTGGACACGAGCTCAAGTGCTGAGTGATGGATATTTTTGGGCCATGCTAATAGCAGTTCTCGCGCCTTCGTTTATTGGAACCACCTTGTTTTTCCATCAAGACTATTTGCTTGAGTTACGCGGGTGGGGTAAATTGGAGTTTTCACTTTCCTTTACCTTTATGGCCTTTCTTACATTTGTTTTTGCGCTTGTCGCAGGTCAACTCGTAGATCGCTTTTCTGCGATCTCAATGCTCCCGTTTTTTCTTCTGCCTTTAAGTGCTGCATGTGTCGCCATGTGGGCCATGGAGAGTGTTTCCGGTAGTTTTGTGTTTATGGGATTGCTTGGAGTGTCTTATGGATTTTCATCGACCCTTTTTGGTGCATTGTGGCCAGAGATTTACGGGACGAAATATCTGGGTGCCATTCGGTCTATCATCATCGCAATGATGGTATTTGGGACGGCTGTTGGCCCTGGGTTGACCGGATATTTAATTGATATTGGTGTATCCTATCCGTTACAAATTTTGACAATGGGCATTTACTGCCTTGCGGCAAGTGGCATAATGCTGTTTGTATCGCGCAAAATAGCTGCCAGAAAACTGGTTGATTCTTAATACCAAAAGGAAATGAAAACTTATGACCGTCAGAGTTCGCTTTGCACCTTCGCCAACTGGAAACATACACCTTGGTAATGCACGTCCCGCATTGATCAATTGGCTTTTTGCAATGCAAAACCAGGGTGAGTTTGTTCTTCGGTACGACGATACGGACAAGGAGCGCTCCAAGCAGGAGTTTGCTGATGGTATTGCACGTGATCTTGATTGGCTCGGTATTAAGCCTAACATTGTCGAACGTCAGTCGGATCGTGCTGAACAGCATGAAGCTGCCACGCAAAAGTTGAAAGATGCGGGATTGTTGTACCCGTGTTACGAAACGCCAGATCAATTGGATCGTCAGCGCAAGCGCTTGGCTGCAAGAGGCAAGCCTCCGATATATGATCGCTCAGCTCTAAAACAGGACGATGAACAGCGTAAAGAACTTGAAGCCGAAGGCTTGAAGCCGCATTGGCGTTTTATCTTGCCGAATTACGCTGATAGTCCTTTTGAGACCCAGCGCACTGAAAAAACCTGGGATGATGTTATTCGTGGCAGACAAACAGTCGACTTGACTTCCATGTCTGATCCTGTTCTAATTCGTGCGGATGGCTCTTGGCTTTATACATTGCCAAGTGTTGTAGGTGATATTGATTTAGGTATCACCCATATCATTCGCGGCGATGACCATGTAACCAATACAGGAGCGCAGATTGCAATCTTCAAGGCTCTCGGGGCAAAGCCGCCTATTTGCGGGCACCATAATTTGCTGACCACCGAAAGTGGCGAAGGCCTTTCCAAGCGACTAGGATCACTATCTATTCAAACATTAGCAGAAGATGGTTATGAGCCTATGGCTGTTGCATGTTTGGCAGTTTTGACAGGCACGTCAGGACCTGTGGAAGCGCTTGCCAATATGGACGAGCTGTCCAAGAAGTTTGACCCGCGGTCAGTTACCAAGTCTGCGGCCAAGTTTGATCCATCTGAGTTGGATAGCTTGAACAAGAAAATTGTTCATCAATTGGACTATGCATCAGTAAAACCACGGCTTGATGCGATGGGCGTTGGCGGCGGTGAAGATTTCTGGATTGCTGTTAAAGATAATCTTGGAAAAGTTACTGAAGCTGCAGAACTTTGGGCCCTGGTTGAGGATGCTACTCCCGTTGTCGATGCTGAAGATGCGGATTTTATTGCGGCTGCCAAGTCCGTTCTGCCAGAGGGGGATTGGTCAGTTGATACTTGGGGGCACTGGCTCAATGAAATCAAGCAGGTAACAGACCGAAAAGGAAAGGGATTGTTCATGCCATTGCGGAAAGCGCTAACTGGCATGGAGCATGGCCCTGAACTTGATAAAATGCTGCCGCTTATTGGACGGGAAAGAACGCTGGCCCGACTATCCTGATCTTGCGATTTTGAGCCAATACCTAGTTTTTTGTTTTATCCGTATTTGAGCCTGCATCGACCAAATAGGATTCTCGTTTATCAAGCAAATAGGTTTTTGCCTTTGCTAGGGTAAGGCTGCTTTGTTTTATGTCATGATCATCTGGTGACAAAGCAGGATCTTGACGAAATACCGGAGTGCCAATTCTTTTAGAAACTGGCTTATCTGATATTTCGTTTGATGCAATTTCTACGCCTTGAACCCGATTTTCAGTTGCAAAACGGCATTTTTGTTCAAGATTGACTGATTTTCTGTAAGAAAATGCAAATGGCTCGTCAGCATAAGGCACGCCAGTTCTATAGTTGACCATCTCTTCGCTGTCTTCTGTTGGCATCCTATGATGATAAAGTTCGACACTCGCACTAGGGCACATCGCTTGACACGTTGCCTGATCGTACTCAAAGCGATCTGGAACTGTTGAGAAACTGATTGGGAAATAGTACCCATCAGTTTTCCGGACGCATAATGTGCGGAAAGTTCCAAAACCGGAGTAGGTCGGGTTTATTTCATCGCTATTTTCGCGTTGTCCATTATCTCTATAAGTTTTTACACCAAAGATCTGCTCCAACAGAGTTCTACGCTTTGATTTTCTTGGTTGCTGAACAGCTGCCTGTTGAGTCTTGCCTGCATTGCAACGAATTTGATCCATTCTTCTTAGGATCTTTGCGCGTTTGCGAGAATTTCCACTCTGCTTTGGTGCAAATTTAGCACGGGTTCTTTTCAAGCTTCGAAGGTTTGCCTCCATCTTCTTTAGGCTTGAAATAATCCGTCTACACTGTGAACTTTTGCTGTTGAAGAGACCAAAACCAGTACATCTGCCCCGTTTGGCGATGCGCTTGGTTTTTGATATTTGGGTTTACTGTGACCGCGCAGCGTTGTCGTATTGGCGGTATTTTTCGAGTTTCCACCAGATGAGCCACCAGAAGATAAGGATGCGAGTTGCGCATTTAATGCACGACATTGGGCAGCACGTGATTGTGCTTCAGCTTCCTGACTTGTCGCGGAAAGCATAAAGATAGACAAGCCAAAAAGCGTAAAACAACTCAATGTTGTTTGCCTGAAAGTTGATGATTTTTCTAAATTACCCACGGAATTTACTCATGAACGCTTGTTTTCCACAAAACTCTACTATCAGAACAAGGTTAAGCATGATTTATGTGAATGGATCCTGAAGGCACAATCAAATTTTTTTTACTTTGCGTCCTCTTCGAGCTGAATTGCTTGTACTGCAGCCAGCGCTGTCATGTTGAGAACGCCACGCGATGTCACAGCTGGTGGTAATATATGTGCAGGTCTTTTAGCACCCAAGATGATCGGTCCAACGTGCAGTCCTTCATTTACTTCCTTGGCGACGTTCATTGCGATGTTTGCTGCGTCCAGATCAGGAAATACAAGAAGGTTTGCCTTGCCTTTTAAGCGGGAATTTGGATAGACCTTTTCACGAATGCCTTCATCAAGTGCACTGTCACCATGCATTTCTCCGTCAACTTCAAGATCAGGATCTGTCTCAAAAAGAATTTCTGCTACTTCGCGCATGATTTTCGATGTTTTCATTGGACGTGACCCAAAATCAGATGCTGAAAGAAGTGCAGCCTTTGGTACAATACCAAAACGCTCAATCTCTTTTGCTGCAAGCCTGGTCATTTCTACAATTTGCTGCGCATCAGGTTGTTCAGCGATGTAGGTATCCGTCATGAAAAGGGCGCGCTTTTGGTCAATTAGCAAGCTCATTGCATGTAGGGAGGTTAGACCTGGCTGGCGACCGATAATTTGATCAATGTACTGTCGATGGCGGAAAAACCGGCCTTCCAGGCCACAAATGAGCGCATCGGCATCATTGCGTATCATTGCTATGGCACCAATTGCCGTTGTGCTTGAACGAACTATGTTTTTGGCTGCATCAGGTGTAATACCGCTTCGCCCAGCAACTTCGATCAATGTGTTTACGTAATCTCGGTACCGGTCATCTCTTTGTGGGTTGATAATTTCGAAGTCTTTGCCTGGACGAATGCTAAGTCCGTAACGCTCCAGGCGGCTTTCAATAATCTCTGGCCGGCCAATCAAAATTGGCTGACAAAGCTTATCTTGCAGCGCTATTTCGGCAGCTCTTAAGACACGTTCATCCTCACCATCAGAGAAGATTACTCGTTTTTGGCTATTGGTTGCCATTTCAATGATTGGCTTCATAATCATGCCTGAGCGGAATACAAAACGGTTTAAAGTGTCATGGTATTCATCCCAATCCTTGATTGGGCGCGTGGCAACACCGCTCTTAACTGCAGCTTTAGCAACTGCTGGTGCAACGCGTAAAATCAATCTTTGATCAAATGGGGAGGGAATTAGATAATCCGGTCCAAAACGCGGGGTTTCCCCTCCATACGCCCCTGCAGCTGCTTCAGATGGTTCTTCACGGGATAAATCACCGATCGCTTCAACCGCTGCAATTTTCATCTCTTCGTTGATTGTTGTTGCACCAACATCGAGTGCGCCACGGAAGATGAAAGGGAAACATAAAACGTTGTTGACCTGGTTTGGATAATCAGAACGACCCGTACAAATCATAGCATCGGGACGTGCCTCGCGGGCAAGTTCGGGCATGATTTCTGGCGTTGGATTGGCAAGCGCCATTACGATTGGGTTTTCCTTCATTTCCTTTAGCATTTCTGTCTTGAGAACGCCGGCTGCTGAAAGACCAATGAATACATCAGCGCCTGGCATAATTTCAGCTAGCTCGCGCTTATCTGTTTTTTGAGCGTAGGCTTGCTTATAGCGATCCATACTTTCATTTCTGCCATCCCAAACCACACCTTTTGAATCTGACACCCAAATATTTTCGCGTTTGGCGCCCATGGAAACAAGAAGATTTAGACAAGCAATTGATGCTGCACCTGCACCTGATGCCACGATTTTTGCATCCGCAAGTTTCTTTTTGGCCACTTCCAGCCCGTTCCTAACTCCTGCAGCGACAATGATTGCGGTACCATGTTGATCATCATGGAAGACAGGAATTTTCATGCGCTTGCGTAGTTGTTCTTCAATCAGGAAACATTCAGGCGCACTGATATCTTCCAGGTTGATGCCGCCAAAGGTTGGCTCCAATGCTGCAACAACATCGCAAAATTTATCAACTTCAGTTTGATCAACTTCAATGTCAAAAACGTTTACATCTGCGAATTTTTTGAAGAGTACAGCTTTACCTTCCATCACTGGCTTAGAGGCAAGGGGACCAATGTTTCCAAGCCCTAGAACTGCCGTACCATTTGAGATAACTGCAACCAGATTAGCACGCCCTGTGTATTGAGCAGCCATCTCTGGGTCTACTTCAATATGAAGACATGGAGCGGCAACACCCGGTGAATAGGCAAGCGCAAGGTCGCGCTGATTGCCCAGCGGTTTAGTCGCCGTAATTTCCATTTTACCCGGTTTTGGGTTTATGTGATAGAATAGTGCGCCTTCTTCTAGTTCATTTGCAGGTTTGTAAGTTTTTTTGTTATCTGACATTATGATTCCGGATTGTTATTTAATATATTGATTTATAAGGTTTTTTTCTAGAAGGCGTTTTGATTTAGGCCGCCATCAACTAGGATGTTGCGACCTGTTATATAGCCTGCGTGCTGGGAACACAAAAATGCACAAAGTGCACCAAACTCTTCGGCCGTGCCAAATCGTTTTGCTGGAATTGCGTTGGCTTCATTTTTACTTGCCTCATCAACGCTGATGCCTCTAGCAGCAGCGGTTGCTTTTATTCCGCCCATTAGCCTGTCTGTATCCATTTTTCCTGGTAAGATTTGGTTGATGGTTATGTTTTTATCCGCCACAGATCGGCAGATTCCTGCCAAAAATGATGAAAGACCGGCTCTGGCACCTGATGAAAGATCCAAACCTTCGATTGCTGTGTAGACTGATAAGGACGTTATATTCACGATACGTCCAAAGCCGCGTTCTGCCATTCCGTCAAGGGTTGCCTGAATGAGCTCGATCGGCGTGACCATGTTTTGAGTGACACCTTCCAGCATTGCAGCCCGATCCAGTTCGCGAAAATCTTTGCGCGGCGGTCCACCGTTGTTATTAACCAGAATATCTGGAGCAGGGCAGGCTTCGAGCAATGCTGCTTGGCCTTCAGCAGTTGATACGTCGGCGAGGACAACTTTTGCTTCGTATTTTGCGTTTCTGGAAATCTCTTCTGCCGTTGCAAAAGTCACGTCATGGTTTCTGCCGTTTACAATCACTTTGCACCCTGCTTCAGCGAGATGTTTTGCACATCCCTTGCCAAGGCCTCTGCTAGAAGCACAAACGATTGCGTTGCGACCCGATATTCCTAGATCCATGGAGACGTCCTTAATCTATAAAAATGCAAGTCTCATTTCTAACGCAACTCTATTTGCTTTACCATATGCAAATATGGAAATAGTGTTTTAGCTAGCTAGTATGGTTTTGAATTAGAAAGAGTTTTTATGTCTGAATATGTTCCAACCTATGAAGATGTTTTGTCTGCCGCCCAAACACTCCAAGGCGAAGCAGTTCGCACGCCGTTGATCCGTTGTGATGCGTTGGATGCTGCTACGGGATGTAAGGTTTTTGTGAAACCGGAAAATTTACAAAGAACTGGATCTTTTAAGTTTCGTGGTGCTTTTAATGCCATTAGTAAGTTGACCGATCAAGATCGGGACAAAGGTGTGTTGGCGAGCTCTTCAGGCAACCATGCGCAGGGAGTGGGAGAGGCGTCGCGCTTGTTTGGTTGCACTTCCACCATTGTTATGCCAGCGGATGCGCCTACGATGAAAGTCAAGCGTACCAAAGCATTGGGCGCCAAAGTTGTTCACTTTGACCGAGCGTCAGAAGATCGTGATGTTGTGCTTGAGGGGATTGAGCAAGAAACCGGCGGTGTTGTGATACACCCTTTTAACAATGCAATGGTTATTGCAGGCTAGGGTACCGTTGGTTTGGAAATAGCAGAAGATATGAAAGCTGCCGAATTACAATTGGACCGAATGGTTGCATGTACAGGTGGTGGTGGATTGACCTCAGGTATCGCTTTGTCCATCAAACACCATTTTCCAGAAGCCAAAATCCATTCTGTCGAGCCTGTCGGCTTTGATGATTACAAGCGTTCACTTGATAGTGGAAAATTGGAATGCAATGCAACGACCGCGGGATCAATATGCGATGCCATAATAGCTCCAATGCCGGGTGCAATTGGTTTTGAGATTAACAAAAACCTTCTACATTCTGGCTTGGTAGTAACGGATGAAGAGGCTTTGGCCGCAATCAAGTTTGCTTATGAAGAATTGAAGCTTGTGGTGGAGCCAGGCGGAGCAGTTGCGCTAGCAGCTGTTTTAAAGCATGGCAAGGAATGGGCGGGTGAAACCATCGCAATTGTTTTGTCTGGTGGTAATATTGACCCGGATCTGTTTGTCCGGGCCATATCCTGAAAGAACTATCTAAACCTGGCTTCCCAAGCGGCCTGATGCGTGCGCGAGCATTGTATATACTTTGCCCGTATCAGAAGTCAGATAACTTTGGGTCAAGGCTTGATTTTGACCGTTTGATGTTTCTTTTCCAAGTAATTGTTCAAAATCATTTATGTAACGATCAACGGCGGTTCTGAAGTCACCATTTCTTGAGTACTTGCTTTGAATTTCATCAAAGGTCTGTTGGCCCTGAAGCGTGTACAATCTGCGAGTGAAAACACTTGTTTCACCGCGTTGGTAACGGTCCCAAAGCTCAACTGATGTTTCATGATCAATTGCGTTTGCGATATCAACGGAAAGTGAATTTAAAGATTCAACTACCTGGTTTGGAGAGCGATTGTCAGGAGTATTAACGGCAGGAGCACGTTCTTCTTCTGATGCACGCCTCAATAAATCACTTACCCAGCCAGAGCTTTTTGCTGCGGGTTGTTTTACTGGTTCTGGAGTTGCCGCTGGACGGGTACCCCTTAAGGCCATGTCTAGTCCTGGAGAAGGCTGTGCTGGTGCACTAGGAGCAGGTTGTTGTTGAACCGGCGGATAAGGGCGTGGCTGCTGCTGTATAGCCGGTTGTTGCATTGCTTGTGCTGTGTTTGCTGCAGATGCATCCAGTACTTTTCCAGACTTTTCTACAATAGCAGACAAATCGCGCAATGCAGCAATTTGGTCCGTCACTACACGGCGCATTGCTGAAGCACTTTTTTCTGTTTCATCAGGTAGTTCGAGAATGCCTTTACGCATTTGTGCTCGTGTATATTCAAGCTCTGTACGCATTGTTGTAGCTGCAGAACGCATCGCATTCACTGCATCGTCAAATCTTGAAGTTGCATCTTCAATTGCTTTTGAAATTTCCATGGAAATTTCACTGCCGACAGTTCTGGATTTGCTGCTTGCATCTTCAACAATTGTAGAAATTGTGGTGTGGAAAGACGACATGTTGTTATTGATTTGGTCACTTTGCGTTACAAGACCAACTGCAAGTTGCTGAAGAGCATCTTGCTTACTTTCCAGTGTTGTCTCAAGATTTGATTGTGCTGCGTCAATATTTTTTGTTGCATCTTGCAAGACAACGCTTTGAGCTTCAAATCTTTGAGCAATGCCGCCAATTCCAATTAACATGTCATTGGATACATTTTGCATTTTATCATTCAGGTCAGATGCAATTTCCTCAGATTGTGAAACATTATACTTCGTCGTTTCAACTGCATTAGAGAAATTTTCAATCTGGCTCGAAAGTGCATTTTGCATGAGGTTCAGGTTGTTTGAAGCATCACCAATAAGTGTTTCAAGTAAACCGCTTGATGAGCCAATGTTTGCAAACAGGCTGTTTGCCTCTTCGCCAATCATCTTGGAAAGGCTGCTGAGCTTTTCACTTGTTTCGTTGCCAGCTTTAACAATTGAACTGATGATTGGTTTTGTTTCCGTATCAATAAGACCTGAAAGCTGTGTTGTCCGAGCGGCAAGAAGATCGTTCAGTTCGTTTGTTTTCGCTTCCAGATTACGCTGAGTTTCAACAAGTGAGCTGCCCAGCTTATCGTTGATATTATCTGCGCATTCTGTAAGTAGCTCAGAAATTTTTTCTGCTTTTCCATCAATTTCTGAACCAACTTCTTCAAGAGATTTAGAAATGGCACCCAGTAAACCCTCTTTTCCTTTTGCAAGATTTTCTTCAAGGATCATGTTGCCGGCAGCAAACTGGTTTTCGATTGTATTTGAGTTTTCAGAAAGGCGGCTGTCCAACGCCCTAACGCTTGACTCCATTCTTTCAGCAGCAGCCATGGATTTTTCTTCCAGTGCCGTTGAAATCTGATGGGCACCTTGGCTTAATTTTGAAGAAAGGTTGTTCGAGCGTTCTTCAATGGCTTTGCTAAAGTTTTCTGTAGTCCCGTCAACTATGCTTGAAAAACCAACTGTCTGCGCGTTGATAGCAACTACAAATTCTGACTGCTTTGTTTCCAAGCTGCTTGCAAATTCTTCTTTGTTCGTATTGATCGCACTATTCAACTCATCGGTTGTCGAACCAATTTTTTGCGTCAATTCATCAGAAGTAGCATCAAGGGCATCTGTAAGTGTTTTTGTGGTGGTGCCGAGTTTTGCTGTTAATTGAGTGGCAGCTTTATCTATAGAGCCGGTCAGATTGGCAGATGTTGCTTCAAGAGCTTCGTTGATTTCAGCAGATTTTTCTGTTGCTGCTTGTAAGTTCTCTTCAGCTGCCTTTGAAAAGTTAATAGTGCTTGATCTAACAGCTTCTTCAACCTGCTGTGTCTTGCTGGTAATAACTTCTTCGACGGTTTTTGTGTTGTCTTGTAAGGTATTAACCTGGTCTTGCAGTTTTACAACTGTGCCATCAACCTGATCGGTAAGTACTTGGCCAAATCCTGAAAGCCTGTCACCGATAGTCTGTCCAATTGTCTCCGTGCGTTCCTGTAAAACTTTCCCAAGCGCTTCAGTGCGCATTCCCAATGCGCTAACAAGATTATTGCCACCAGTGGTTAGCGTTTCATCAATAGATGCCAGTTTGTTTTCGAGCGAAGACTGAATTGTATTTCCAGCATCAGAAACTTGCCCTGAAAATTCGCTCGCACGGATGGATAGATTATCGCCAATTTGCTGAATAATCTGATCGCCTTTTTTCTCGAAATCTTCTGCAGTAGTTTCCAATTTATCGATTGCAGAATTGCCCACTTGTGAAATTGATTGAGTAATTTCACTGCTCTGAGCAGCCAGATCTTCGTTGAGTGCTATCCGTTTTTCTTCAAACTCTTGGATTATCGAAATGTTACGGGACGCTACATCAGCAGCGCTCGCATCCATTATGTCTTTTATAGAAGCACTGGTATTTTCAACCATGCTAGTGAACTCAACAGACTGTTCGCTCATCTCACTACGGAACGCGCTGCGACCTTCTTCAATTCTTTGAATGGTGTTGTTGCTTTGCTCAGCAATTTCAGCAGTTGTTGACTTGAGCAGGCTGTTAACAGATTTGCCAGTTGCATCCATGATAGACGCAAGTTCTTCAGTTTTTTCACCGAAGCTTGCCTCGAACTGCTGCTTGTTTGCCTCAAGTTTTTCATCAATCAGAGACGTTGCCTGTTGTAGGCCAGCTGTTCTTGTTTCCAGTAAGCGTGCAACAGCTTTCCCATTTGTCGTGATGGTATTTGCCATTGATTCTGTAGTCTGGCTAACATTTAATTCCAAATCGTCTTTTACAGCGACAATTTTGGCAGTTAAAGATTCACCAGTGTTTGACAACAAATTCATGAGGCCTTCGCTTGTGTCTGAAAGCTTGCTGGTGATTGTTTCACCGCGCATTTCCAGAGTGTCACTCATGGTCATGGTTGCATTTCGCAGAGTTTCTTCAATTTTATTGCTCACAACTTCGATATCAGATGTAAGATTTGAATGGGTGCTTGAAATGGCAGTTTTCAATGTGTCAGCGTGTTGGATCATGACTTCCCGCTCGCTGCCGATTTCGTCTACCAACCTGCGGAGACGCACTTCTGAGTCATCATAAGAGCGTTCCAGGTTCATTACTTCTTTTTGAACCATGAATTCAAGTTCGCCTGCGCGTGCAATTGCTCGCTCGACACCGTCACCTATCGCAGTTACCTCGCGACGAACAGCGCGTCCTACAGTTGCTACTGAATCGCTAGCTGCACTTTCTGGCTGAAGCAATTGAATGGCAGCCTCTGTCATGGAATTTGCAGCATGGCGCATCTCTTGCGAGCGTCGTACAAGCACTGCAAAAGCCCAAAGTGGTAACAGTGGCAAAATTGTAACCGCTGCGAATGTCATTAGTTCTGGAGAACTAAAGAATGAAGCTGGCTGAAAGTTCTCCCCAATATTTGGCAAGATATTTTGGTAGCCGTAATAGGCACACAATCCCAGCCACACCAAGGTGAGGATGGAAGTCAGTAGAAATACACGGCTCGATGGTTTTTGTTGAATTGAGTACAGAAGATTTGCAAGTTCTGGATTGATTTCATCATTTGCAGCTACTGGCGGAGAGGCAGGTGGCAAAGCATCAATGTCCGAAAGCGTACTTAAGCTCTCGGGCGGAAAGTTTTCTTCAATTGGCTCCGTTTCCACAGCTTCGTTTTCTACGGTGCTCCGAATTTCGGACGCGGCGTCCTCAATTTTCGCTTCAATCGCATTGAGATCGTCTGTGTCCTCTGTAAAATCTACAGAAAGAGCTTTTTCAACCGCACTTAGTGCTGTTTCACCGGTAATGTCTTGTTTGGCTTTACTAGCCATGTTCCCACGCCTTATGCTTACTAAATTCTACTAATATTGTAACTGCACCCGTCAATCTTGTATTTTCGCACAAATTATATTGCACCACAACAATTCCAACGCGTAATTCCCTAAAAAATTAAAATAAGGTTAACAAAACTAAGTAAACTCACTTAGGTACTAGGTAGTATACGAAATTCTGGCCGTTTTGCTATACTCCGAGTCCTTGAAAATCTGATTATTTGGGGTTGACGTTTCAGG
>JAALLB010000023.1 GCA_011087745.1 Hyphomicrobiales bacterium
TTTCGTATCATATCACACCAAAACATTCGGGTTTTGGAGTAGGATGGGTATATAGCAAAATATATAGGACTTTTTGATTGAACTTCAATGTTGAAATTCGATACTAGATGTTCCCGTTACAATCGTGTATCGAAGTTCCTGGGCCATAATATCAGTTCCTTTTGGGGCACGGGAAATATCAAGCTTAAATACCGCAGCACTCTCGTCTTGAGACATCAATTCTGCAGGTACCAAATACCAATCGTAAAGGCCCTCAACAAACAGTGAAGGAACACCGAAGCTCTTCTTGTGTTTCATTTTTACATAGAGCGTGTTTTTGTCAATTTGCTCCCGGCCCAAAAAAATATTCTGGGCATTTCGTTTTGATGGAACAGCAATATTTGCAAAGGTAACTGCTTGAACAGTCATGGGATCGCTTTGGAATAAATCATCACTTTTGATGGATATGTTTGCTGTTGCCGGTATACAAACTTCTGAACAAACACCGATTAGAAGATTGAGATTAATCTCCGCATTTCCCGTTGTGAGCAATTCACCTTCAAAGGGAAACATCACCTTTTTCTTATAACCTGCGTATAAGTCATACTTTTGAGTAATCAGTTGGGGCGCGGGAAATTTTACTTCCCCGGCTGAAAAAGCAACCGATCTTGAAAAGTCAAACTGGGGAGGGATGCCTGAGCTACCTGGATAGCGCCAATAAGTTGACCAGCCATCCTAGAGTTGAACTTCAATGACACCGGATACCTTGTTGGTAGCAGGGTCAAGATTGGCAGATAACCGTGCTTTCCCGCCGCCCAAATCCTGCCAATTGCTTGATGCGGCATGGGTTGCAGAACCTAGAATGCCATAAAAAATGGCAAAAAATGCGCATAGCTTTAGCGCATTTTGGATAAACTCGGCTCGGATTTTATTTGTATTTTCCAACATTCTTAAGACATAATGGAGAAAACGAAATAAATCGACTTACAATATCTACGTATTTATCATATTTAGGTGATATAACGGTGATGAAAAGCGGCGAACGAGGTGAATGCGGTAGCCCCGGAGTATTGTGAAATATGATCAAGGAACCATTTCCATCACTATGTGGAAAATTTCTTATTGCCATGCCTAGCATGGGTGATGTGCGGTTTGACAAGACCGTTATTTATATTTGTGCGCATTCCGAAGAAGGCGCAATGGGATTTATCATTAATCAGGTGCTGGACAGTCCCAAAGTGCCCGATTTTTTATGTCAGCTAGAAATCATTTCAGAAGAAGAACGTCACAACATACGCCAAGATGCTGTGAGAAAAAACATGCACTCTGGCGGACCAGTAGAACCTGGGCGGGGTTTTGTTTTGCATTCCCCCGATTTTAATAGTGATTCAACAGTTGAGGTACACGGCGACGTGCGTTTAACAGCTACCCTGGAAATACTGCGCGCGATTGCAACTGGTAGTGGTCCTAAATCTTGTATGCTGGCCTTGGGATATTCTGGCTGGTCGGCAGGGCAATTGGAAGACGAGATTGCTTCCAATGGCTGGTTAGCTGCAGACGCTGATGAGAGTATTATCTACGATAAGAACAATGAATCAAAATATGCCAGAAGCCTGAAAATACTGGGTGTTGATGAAGCACTTTTATCCAGCAGCTCTGGCCACGCCTAAAAATCTATTTTTGCTCGTTTTCAACCATCTGGCATGCCGCATCAATATTCATTGGTTCTCCAAACAAATACCCTTGAGCAAATTCACACCCCAATTGCATCAAGTCCGTTGCATCAGACTCATATTCAACACCTTCAGCGATGATTGATTGGTTCAAGCCATGCCCCAAGGCAATTATTGATCGTAAAATGATCAAGCGCTCATGTTGCTGGCGTGCCTGAACGAAAGACTTATCGATTTTGATCACATCAAACGGAACCTTCAGGAGATAGGCCAGACTTGAATAACCAGTGCCAAAATCATCCAGTGAAATACCCACACCCAGCGCCTTTATTCGAGCCATGATTTGTGTGGAATGCTCAGGGTTTTCCATCACCATGCTTTCGGTCAGTTCCATTCTCAGTTTTTCTGGCGCAAGGCCACTGACTTCCAGTGCATAATCAATATCTGGGAGAATATCATTGCGCAGGAGCTCGCGACTGGAAACATTTACACTGACGAAACAATTGCTATCAACTTTCTGATTTAGGGAAGCAATGTCTGCGGTAGCTGTATTGAGAGCAAATAATCCCAGATCGTTTATTAGGCCAGATTGTTCGGCAATCGGAACAAAATCTGGTGGCATCAACATCCCAAGCTTGGGATGGTTCCATCGCAATAGCGCCTCAAACCCCTTTGTCTTTCGATCACCCAGGCTCACAATAGGCTGATAAAAAACCTGTAATTGTCCAAGCTGCATGGCACGGCCCAAATCATCAAGTAAGATAATTGAATCGTCTTTCGATTTTCTGAAGGCTGGACGGAAAGGTTCAGTCCTGTCACCGCCATCCCGCTTTGCCTGGTCTTTTGCAAGTTCAGCGTCCCGCATGAGTTGCTCTGCCAATGTATGTTCGGGACTCCAACTGGCCAGACCAATGGAAGAAGACAGGATAATTTCTTTTTCTGAATAATCGATTGGAGCCTTAATCGTTCTACGCATGGCATCTGCAAAAGAGGCAATTTTCTTCGGCGCAGTTTCTGATAACAACAGGATGGCAAATTGATCACCAGAAAGGCGCGCCATGCTGTCTCCATTTTTTAAAAGTCGGCTCAATCGGCGTGCCAGAGTTAATAGAATTGTATCGCCAACTGCAAAACCAAGGCTCGTATTAATCTCATTAAATCCGTCAATGTCGATGAAAAATACGGTAGGACGTATATCGTCTTTTTGATTTGCCAGCTGAATTAGCGTTTCGAGCCTGCTGGTAAACAGGCCGCGATTTTCCAGGCCAGTTAGATGGTCTCGAACTGAATCTTGTAATAGGCGTTCTTCGGATTTTTTCTGATCCGTAATATCAGTCAGTGTACCGATACAACGTGATACTTCACCGGATGTATCAAGCATCGGTCGAGCGCGGAGCTGAAACCATTGGTAATGACCATCCCCATCCCGCATTCTGAATCCTTGCGAAATTCGGCCTCGTTTATGTTCCACAATAGCACTGAGAGTTGATGTAAAACGGTCACGATCATTTGGGTGGAGTAATTTCTGCCAGTTAGTCGAGCTTGTATTAAAGAGCTTGTTATCTTGCTTGAGTAGCGTGGAAATTTTGTAGTCCGCAGATATTTTGTCTCTTTTTACATCCCAATCCCACAAGATGTCTCCAGCACCCGTCAGTGCTAGCGCAGAACGCTCTGAATCACTAACAAGGCCTTGTGCAAATGCACCGCCAGTAAATGCGTGTTGCATAACGGTGAAACACAATAACAAGACGACAAGTACCAATCCACCGCCCAAAGCCGGCTGGATCACATCATTGGCGATCCGGCCAGAAACAGTCATGCCAGCTCCCGCAAGCCATGCTATCAGCAATATCCAGGTTGGTATCAGCATTACCGCGCGGTCAAACTTGTTGAAGCTTTGGTACATCAGTAAGGCAACACCCAGGATCACGGTCAATGCAATTGAAATTCTGGCAATGCCTGCTGCAATTTGTGGCTGGAATAGCGCAACACCCATCAATATTACCAAAGCCAATACCCAGGCAATTACCGCGATAGAAAGTTTCTTGTTCCATCTGCCAAGGCTGAGGTAGGCGTAAATAAAAATAATCAAACTGGTCGCAAGGAAGACTTCAGTGCTTACTCGCCAAAACGGCTCATTGGAAACCTGCGTTCCAATTACCTTGTTCCAAAAACCAAAATCCACGCAGATATACGCCAATACACCCCAAGCAATACCTGCGGTTGCAGGGAACATGGCCGACCCTTTTACAACGAAAAGTATGGTTAGAAAAACTGCCAGCAAGCCAGAAATCCCCAAGACAATTCCGTAATAAAGCGTGTAACTGTTAGCTGTGTCCTTATAGGCAGAAGGTTCCCATAAATACAGTTTTGGCAGCTTGGCGGTTCTTTGTTCAGCAATCAGTGTGATCACTGCGCCCGGGTCAAGTGTCAGGAAAAAAACATCCGCTTCAGTATCATTCTGACGATCAAGAGCAAACCCTTCACTAGGGGTAATGGCAACAATTCTATTTGTATCAAGGTCTGGCCAGATGATGCCCGAGTTCACCATTCTGTAATGGGGAGCGACAATCAGGCGGTCGATTTGTTCGTCACTGGTATTTGCAAGTGAAAAAACCGCCCAATGAGATATGCCATCTTCTTTTTTCGAACGAACTTCAATTCTTCGAACGATGCCTTCGGCATCCGGTGCGGTGGAAATTTTCAATGTGCCATCCTGGCGCTTGTAGGCATCAATGGCGCTTGTAATATCAAGTGCAATATCATCAATAGAAACACTAACAGGTTCCAATGCATGGGCAGAAAAACTGACCATTAGCCAAGTAAAAATACTCAGCGCAAAACTGAACATGCTTCTAGTGTTATTCTTAATCAGCTTCAAATTACATTCCCGCATCAAAGCCATCACCCCGATAGGCCTGCGCTAATACCTGTTTAGCGATACAAACATTGTTTACTTACACCACACAGAAAGTGATATTTCCAGTCAAAACAGCCTTTTAAGTGTTTTGTTGGGCGTACTACTCAGAGCCTAAAATGGCAAAAAGAATGTGGTCTTCACGAACGTTGTTTATTTCCAGATATTCTCTAGCATATCCCTCTTCACCAAAGCCACTTTTCTTCAGCAGATTTATCGAGGTGATATTTCGCGGTAAACGGGCTGCTTCCACGCGTTTGAGTTTTAAGTCATGGAATGCAAAGTCCAGTACCGCTGGAACAGCTTTTAGCATATGGCCCTTGCCCGCGTGATGCACCCCCATCCAGTACCCTAGCATAGCAGACCTGGTAATGCCGTAGGTTATACGCGTGAGACTAATTCCGCCCACCAGCTTGTTATCGCCTCGGGTAAACAGGAAATAGGTTCTTGAAGTGCCATTATGCCTTTGTTGTGCATAAGATTTCATTCTGCGACGATAGCCAATAACGCTCAGATCATCTTCAGGCCATAAAAGTTCCCAGGGTTTTAAGAAGGATTTGCTCTCGCGTCGCAGTTGAACCTATTGGTTATAATCAGCATGGGTCGGCGCTCTTAAATAAAGACTGCCATCTGCAACATCGATTTCCTGGTTCAAAAATCTTGAGAGCAAACGTAACTGCATGGATTATTCTGCTGCTTGTGACTGTTTTATACCCAGTCGATCTTTAATCTCATCCAGGCGCGGTATGTTTTGAACCGGACCCACTGCAGAAAGTGTTGGGGTGCTTTCGTGAAATATGCGCCCGGCCAAATCGCGAACCCGCTCAACCGAAAGAGCATCCAGGCGTTCCATCAATTCATCATTTGGTATTTGCCGGCCAAACAATAAAATCTGCCTGGCAATTTGGCCTGCACGAGCCGCTGGGCTTTCCATGGCCATCAACAGTCCAGATCGAATTTGCGCACGAGCGCGATCAAGTTCTTTCTGGATAATGTCTTCGCTGGTGCGTTGTAGCTCCTGGAGAATTAGCGTGACCAGTTCTTTTAGATCTTCCGGGCCCGTTGCAGCATGAATTCCAAAGATGCCACTGTCAGAAAACCCCCAATGGAATGAAGAAATGGAATAACAAAGGCCGTGCTTTTCGCGAACTTCCTGAAATAGCCGTGATGACATACCTCCGCCCAAAATGGTTGCCAATAACTGCGAAGAGTAAAAGTCTTTCACATGATAGGCGCGGCCTTCAAATCCAAGAACCATTTGGGCTTCTTGGAAGTCATCCTCAATAATACTTTCACCGCCAATATAGGTAGCAGGACTAGCTTCTTCGATGCTTGAATTTTTAAAGCTTGAATAGGTTGTCTCTGCTTGCCTTACCAATGCATCATGATCAACTGCACCGGATGCAGAAAGAACCATATTGGGTCCATGGTAGTGATCATTGAGGTACTCTCGAATTTGGTCTGTGGAAAAGCTTTCGACGGTGCTGGGTGTTCCTAAGATAGGGCGCCCAATCGGTTGATGCCCTGCATATGCGGTAGATTGAAAATTGTCGAATACAAGATCATCCGGAGAATCCAGCGATGCGCCGATTTCTTGAAGGATAACATGTTTCTCCCGTGACAGTTCCTGATCATCAAATGTCGAATTGGCTAAAATATCGTAGAGAATATCTGCTGCATGACCAACTTCTGGCTTTAAAACTCGAGCATAATACGCAGTTGTTTCTGTGCTGGTTGCGGCATTTAATTCGCCGCCCACATTCTCGATTTCTTCAGCAATCTGTAAGGCAGTTCGCTTTTTTGTTCCCTTAAAAGCCATATGCTCCAAGAGGTGTGCGATACCGTGCTGGTCTTTGGTTTCATTGCGAGAGCCCGACTTAATCCAAACGCCAAGTGCAGCGCTTTCAAGATGTGGCATGGAGTCTGTTACAACGGTTAGTCCATTGTCTAATTTTGAAATATTTACTGTCATCAAAATAACATATTACTCTGTCCGCCAAATGTCACGAACACATTTAGGCTACTTTTGCAGCGCGTGAATGCTCTTCTATAAACGCTTCCAGTTTACCAGCATCATTGGGTAAAACAGACATGCGTTCTTCACGGCTCATCATATCACCCATTCGAGCTGGCAAATCAGGATAAACATCGCTGGCAGCCTTAACGGCATCCGGGAACTTGGCTGGATGCGCAGTTGAAAGTGTCACCATTGGTGTTTGTGCAGAAAGATGTTTTTCAGCAACATGCAGCCCAACAGCTGTGTGTGGATCGGCAAGGTAGGAGCACTCCGAAAGAGTTTTCCTAATTTGACTGGAAGTTTCTTTTTCTCCGCAAGCGCCGGCTGCAAATTCTGCAGAAATGTTTTGCATTGTGCTTTCTGGAACCTCAAAAGAACCAGACTGTTTCAACCCTGCCATTTGATTGCTGATCAGTGCCGCATCTCTATCAGAAGCATCAAACAACAAGCGTTCAAAATTGGATGAAACCTGAATATCCATCGAAGGTGAGATTGATGGAGATGTACCAGAAGTTTCATAACGTGATGTTGCAAGAGTGCGAGCTAAAATATCATTCTGGTTTGTTGCAATGATCAGATCCTTGATTGGCAACCCCATTCTTTTTGCTACATAGCCGGAAAAAATGTCACCAAAGTTACCAGTTGGAACCGTGTAAGAAATTTCCCGCTCCGGTGCTCCAAGAGCAGTTGCTGTGGTGAAATAATAGACTACTTGAGCCATAATGCGGCCCCAGTTAATTGAGTTCACGCCAGATAGCTGTAAGCGGTCGCGGAAATCCAGGTGATTGAACATCTCCTTCACCAAGGCCTGACAATCATCAAAATCACCTTCGATAGCCAAACAATGCACATTAGCATCCGAAACGGTTGTCATTTGACGTTGTTGTACTGGGGAAACTTTTCCTTTCGGGAACAAAATGAAAATATCTGTGTTTTCCCGGCCGCGAAATGCCTCAATTGCCGCACCACCAGTATCACCAGAAGTAGCGCCAACGATGGTTGCTTTTTGACCCCGCTCTGCAAGTACATAATCCATTAATCGCGCAAGCAGCTGCATGGCCACATCTTTGAATGCAAGTGTCGGGCCATGAAAAAGTTCCATCACCCAGTGATTATCACCAATCTGAACCAAAGGGGCTACTGCCGGATGATGAAAACTTGCATAGGCTTCATCGACCATCTTATGAAAATCTGCAGTTGGTATTTCGCCCTCAACAAAGGGCGCTAAAACTTTTTTTGCAGTTTCAGCATAGGGCTTGCCTGCCATAGCGCGAATTTCTTCCACGCTTAAAGTTGGCCATGTTTTTGGTACATAAAGGCCGCCATCGCGCGCCAAACCAGCTAAAAGTGCGTCTTGAAAGCCTAATTCTGGTGCTTCACCGCGTGTACTGACATATTTCACTTTAAGTCCAACCTTGATTTTCTTATAAATTTCACACAGGAATATTTGATTGCCGTCTTTTAGCCCCTTATAAGAGCTACTGGCAATAATTATTAAGTAAGCCATTACTAAAAGTTTTGGGTAGTCATGGGATGAGTGGGTAAAATGAAACTGGCGTGGGAAAATAATAAAGCCTTAAAGATGCTATCTTTGAGTGCATTTGCAGTATTGTTGGCGGCTTGTAATACAGCTACCAAAAATCAAACAGAAGATACTTTGGGTATATCAGATCAGCCCGAACAAACTGAAACTGCAGAAGTTCAAACAATCGATCCAGCGACAAACTTGCGAGCTTTTTGTCCAAGAACAATTCTTCGTGCCGGAACGGAAACGTATCGCACCTTTGAAGGTGGTGTGAAAAAGGGTGATCCTAGTGCCCTGAACTCACTACAATTTCAATCAACCATTACAGATGTTGCACGCGAATGTAATTATACACCAGGCAATTTCAATATGCGGGTTGGCGTCAAGGGGCGCGTAATAAATGGCCCAACCGGCCTTACAGGTACGTTGAATGTTCCTCTGAGAGTTGCAGTGGCTAATACTGCCAATGAAGTAATTTATTCACAATTGCACCAGGTACCAGTTACGATACCAGAAGGTGGCTCGAATGCACTGTTCAGTTTTGTGGACGGTGATATAAACATTCCGGTACCAGATAAAAACAATCTGGTTGTTTACGTAGGCTTTGATGAAGGTCCACCTGAACAATAGGTTGCTAGTTTATTCCATCCCAGGAAGAAAATGCTTCGATAATTGCTGGTAATTCTGAAAGTCGGCTAATAACCGTCTCTGCACCAGCGTCAATCAATTCATCAGCGTGTGTATCATAGGTGTGAGTAGCGCCGGTAAATCCAACAATCCGTGTACCAGCAGCTCTAGCTGCGCCTATTCCATGAACACTGTCTTCCACAACAATCGCTTGCTGTGGCTGCATTTCAAACTCTTTCAAAGCCTTGTATATGATATCAGGTTCTGGTTTGTGCCTTGGTGGATCAAAATCCTTTGCTGAAAAAATATACGGGCGAAATTTATCGTATAAACCAACCCGGCCGAGCATTTTTTGCATCTTGTTTTGGGGGCCATTTGAACAGATACATCTGGCTTGATCCAATTGATCCAAAATTGTGTCAGCATCCCTGACATCTTGGCCTCTGCGACGCATTTTTCGCTTACATTTGCTTGAATTTTCTTCAGTGTGTCTTCAGGCAGTTTGCGGCCCAATTCTTTTTCCATTTCCTGCAATATGAGAGCGCTGTTTTGACCTGCAAATGTCTGCGCAAATTCCTTTGGCTCCATCTCTATGCCAAATTCGGAATAAATCTCCATTTCGGCGGCCGCTGCAACGATCTCTGAATCCATCAAAACACCATCGCAGTCAAAAATTACAAGCTGAATTTCAGTCATCGGAACTCTCGTTAAATCTTTATTCGAATCGTTAGAACATTATTTACCCTATTCAGTAACTATGGGCACCAGTTTTAGTCCCAATTTGTTTTGCGTAGGGTCAGTAAGTATGAGCGTAGTTAAGCTTGCAGATTTAAAATCTGTAAATTCGAAGAATCCATCCTGGTTAAATTCCATTATCAAAGGTGACTGTGTTGCAGCCCTTGAAAAACTGCCGGAAAATTCTGTCGATGTAATTTTTGCAGACCCACCTTATAATCTGCAATTGGATGGCGATCTTCATCGCCCAGATCAGTCGAAGGTTGATGCGGTTGATGATCATTGGGATCAATTTTCGACATTTGAAGCCTATGATGCGTTTACTCGGGCTTGGCTTCTAGCTGCACGCCGCGTGTTAAAACCGGAAGGTACAATCTGGGTAATTGGCTCTTATCACAATATTTTCCGTGTCGGCACTGTCTTGCAAGACATGGGTTTCTGGATTTTGAACGATGTTATTTGGCGCAAAACCAACCCGATGCCCAATTTCCGAGGCCGCCGCTTCACCAATGCCCATGAAACGATGATATGGGCTTCCCCAACGCAGGGTGCGAAGGGCTATACGTTTAACTATGATGCAATGAAAATGGCCAATGATGAGGTGCAAATGCGCTCGGATTGGTTGTTTCCAATTTGTAATGGTGGTGAACGTCTCAAAGATGAAAACGGCGACAAGGTTCACCCAACGCAGAAGCCTGAAGCGCTTTTACATCGCGTTATCATGTCGTCTTCCAAGCCGGGTGATATCATTCTCGATCCATTTTTCGGATCAGGAACAACCGGTGCAGTCGCAAAGCGCCTTGGGCGTAACTTTGTCGGCATTGACCGCGAAGACAAATATATTGATGCAGCTTTAAAGCGCATTGATGCAGTTGAAGTTGTTAAGGCTCCGCAACTTGTTGTTACGACAGGAAAACGCGCCGAACCACGTGTAGCATTTGGTGCATTGCTTGAATCA
Source organism: Hyphomicrobiales bacterium (assembly GCA_011087745.1). GTDB lineage: Bacteria > Pseudomonadota > Alphaproteobacteria > Rhizobiales > Rhizobiaceae > JAALLB01. The sequence continues at coordinate 10,432 of JAALLB010000023.1, forward strand.
GGCTTGTTAAAGCCCGGAACTGTCCTGACAGATACAAAGAAACGCTGGAAAGCAAAAGTACGCATCGATGGTTCTTTGGAGCATGCCGGTGAAACAGCTTCCATTCACCGGATGGGTGCAAAGGTTCAGGGGCTGGATGCCTGTAATGGTTGGACGTTCTGGCACACAATCGAAGGCAAGAAACTTGTACAGATCGATGAAATTCGCAAGACTTATCGTTCAGAGGTAATGGCCGCTGGTGCCTAACCAACTGGTTTCACTGTAAAGTATCCACATCTTGCTGGGTAACGACATAAGTAGCTGTAAAGGTTACCGCGTCACCCGGCGCCAAGGTCTCCCAAATGCCATTGGTCCCGCTATCGGTTGAATCTCCAGGTGTTCCCGCATCGGTGGTCAGGGTTTCATTTGAAGGAAGTGGGGGTGAGCCAGACCCACCATGGGAGTCAACTAAATCGATATTACTTACCGTCTGATTGCCTGTATTGGTTACAACATAGGTATAAGTGACCGTAACGCCCGCGGGCACATCTGCATCCGGTGAAGCAACTTTTGTCACTGTAATGTCTGGACCGCCTGTTATGGTTGTTTGTGCTGTCGAATTGTTCGAATTGGCGGCCACACCACCTGCGGATGCACCTGATGAGCTTGCAGTGTTGGACACACCGTTCGTAATGCCAACAGAGTTATCAACATCAAGTTGGCTAAGCGTATAAGTCGCGGTAAACACCTGTGAACCGCTCACAGGAATGTTAGCTGATACCGGTGAAAAAGCAGAAAGTGTTCCCGTGCCAGCATTGCCATTAAAGGTAGGACCAGGATCAGTAATGACAACATTCTCGACAGGCACATTGCCGGTATTGTTAACTGTATACGAGTAGATAATTGTGTCACCCGCATCGCTAAGGGTAGGAACAGCTCCTGCAGCAATAGTGGGAGTGCCAGAAGACTTCGAAAGCGTTATTGCTGGAATTTCCCTGATAACGGTTTCAGTATCTGAATTGGATTGCAATCGCGTTGCAAAAGATTGAGCACCTGTTCCGATACCTGCTGTTGCAACGTTAACAACACTGGCAGCAGAAGCATCCCCCACTGTCGTGTTATAGGTGCCTGTACAGGTATGCGTGCCTCCAACTGCTATTGCACTCCCAATTGCCGGACAGTTAATGATCCCAATCTGATCATCACTGATCTGAATGTTTTGACCAGTATTGATCGGCAAAGGCCCATCATTTGTAACCACATAAGTATAGGTAATCGTTTCGCCCGCACCCACATAGGTACTAACATTTGCACTCTTTGCCAGGCTAATTTCTTGATCAACAGAAATAACCGAGCTCGCCCAGATGCCAACACCGCGAGCAGCAGAGTTCAAATTGGTTAAACCTAAAACATTCTCGATAGATTCATTATAGGCAACTGTCGCGGATGATGTACCTGCAGGCCAGGTTGCCAGTACAGAGCCATTATCATCGCCCACCGAATTGGGTGAACCGGTTGGACCGGTGTTATAAATACATTGGGCTTCATTGGCAGCCAATGCACCCGTTGCACCAGAGCCCGCTGCAGGGCCAATTATGACCGAAGTTGCTGCAGTTGCTGGATTAACAAGAGTAAGGGTTGGATTACCCGCATCACCTGTTGCCTGAATGAAGTCACATCTGTCAGTGAGAGTATTATTGTCAACGGAATCGATATCACTGATAACGAAAGAAATACCATCAGTTGGTACCGCAACACCCCCACTCGAAAACGAAAGCGTAGCAGTATTTGGTGCTTCACCGATCCCGCTATTGCCCGCATTGGAATCCCAGATCAAACCAACCGATGTCGCAGTGCCAAAAAATCCCACCTCGTTGATCGGGTTTCCTGGCACTGCAATACCGCCAGACCTGACAACCTGAGCCGTTCCATCAATTTGAAATCCGAACTCATCTGTGAGGGTAAATGTGACAGGACCTCCCGAGCCGGAAGGCCAATTGGGTGTTGTACCCAAATTCATAGAAAAATCGCTTGCCAGTGCTAAATTGGATCTGGTCAGAATTGTCGACGTCAAAATCAGCGCAGCTGATACGCGTTTTGCTGCGCGTACCTTCTTTGTTTTAACTGGCCAACAAAGCAAGCTTTTTAGATTTGGTTTTCTGTAATTTGGCAATTTATGAGCTACTAACAATTTTTAATGTAGCATTAGCAGATTCTTTTCGCTGACAATTAGGGAGATGACGTTATACCCATCCTACTCCAAAACCCGAATGTTTTGGTGTGATATGATACGAA
>JAALLB010000024.1 GCA_011087745.1 Hyphomicrobiales bacterium
CAGGGCAATCCAACTCGGATACACGATGGCGAAAGATGTGTGAATCGAGTAGCTGATTGGGGTGAGCGCACCATGTCTTTTAGAAACGGCGATAAGTCCATATTGGAGCCTGGAATGACATTTCATTTCATGCCAGCACTTTGGCTGGATGATGGTGGATTGGAAGTACAGAACCAATTTTAATTACTGACAGCGGCGCTGAATGTCTTTGCAATACACCGCGTGAAATGACTGTAAAGTTGTAATGCTGCCTTAATGAGCAGAAGCCTCATAGCCTTCAAGCAGGTGCAGTCCCAATAGTTCTTCAATGCCGGAGCGTTGCGAGATCAAGTCTTTGATTGTAAACTTATCAAGCACGGCAAAAAATGCATCGAGCGCTCCACGTAAAGCCATGTTGAGACCACAGTGATTAAGCAACGGGCAATCTGTTCCATCTGCTTCAAAACAATCCGCCATTGCGAAATTATCTTCAGTTATGCGAACGATTTCGGATAGCTTGATATTTGATGCATCTTTGGCCAACTTGATTCCACCATTGCGACCCCGCGTAGATTCGACAAAACCATGCTTTACAATTGGCTTTAATATTTTAAACAAGAATGCTTCTGATAAGTTATATGCACTCGCAATTTCAGGAATTTGACTTAATTTCCCATCATTTGCGGCGCAATACATAAGGATGCGAATGGCATAATTTGTTTGTTTTGTCAGGCGCATAGGGTGCTCCATAGAATCTGCATTCCAGCTACTTTAGAACAATTCCAAAGAAAGTAAACCTTTTTAGTCAAGTTTATTGTTGACATTGATTCTCAAGTGGGTAAACATGACAAAATTAGTCATGTTAATATTCAACGCGAGTTAAATAAATGAAAATCCTCCTATCCCTCCTGATTGGCGCAACTGCTCTTTCAACCTTCTCCAGCAGTGCTTTTGCTGAAACAGTAAATATCTACTCTTATCGTCAACCTGATCTAATCAAACCCGTTCTGGATGCTTTTACCAAGCAAACCGGGATTGATACGGAAGTTCAATTTTTAAAAAAAGGTATGGTAGAAAAACTGGAAGCAGAAGGCGCTAATTCTCCTGCAGATGTTATCATGACGGTTGATATCGGACGTTTGTCGGAGATTTCAGGTAAGGGGCTGACACAATCTTTTAGTAATGATGCAATCAATTTGAATATCCCAGAAAGCTTCAGAAGTGCCGATGGCAGCTGGTTCGGGCTGACTATTCGTGGCCGTGTTGTTTATGCTTCCAAGGAACGTGTTGCTCAAAACGATCTAACATATGAAGATCTGGCAAACTCCGAGTGGAAAGGGCGCATTTGTACCCGGTTAGGTCAGCATGCTTACAATGTTGCGCTGTTTGCATCCATGATTGCCAACAAGGGCGAGGAATACACAGAACAATGGCTCGGCGATGTTAAAAACAATTTGGCCAGAAAGCCTGATGGCAATGATCGCGCACAAGCAAAAGCAATTTTTTCGGGTGAATGTGATCTTGGCATCGGCAACACCTACTACATGGGCCTAATGCAAAACAATGAGAAGAATCCTGAGCAAAAGGAATGGGCTAAATCAATAAAAGTGATTTTTCCTAATTCTGGCGACCGCGGAACCCATGTAAATGTTTCAGGCATGGCTCTAGCCAAGAATGCTCCAAATAAAGATTCAGCAATTAAGTTGATGGAATTCCTTGCAAGTGGTACGGCTCAAGAAATTTACGCAGAACTAGTACACGAATACCCAGTTAAACTAGGTGCAAAACCATCAGCAACCGTTGCTGGTTTTGGCGACATCAAACCGGATACACTAGGACTTGATGCAATTGCGAAGCTTCGTAAAGCTGCTTCAAGGCTGGTTGACAAGGTAGGATATGATAACGGCCCACAAAGTTGAATGAAATAACACTATCCAGAAATAGCAGCAGATCAAGAACTCGGAACAATAGCAGACTTGTTATTGTTGCCGGGTTTTTGGCTGTGTGCTTGTGTTTGCCTGTTATCGCATTGGCTTTCATAGCATTTGGCGGAGACTTTGAAAGCTTTTCCCACATCGCAACAACCGTGATGCCAACCGCCACTAAGACTACATTTCTATTGCTGTTGGGAGTAGGGATGTTAACGGCCTCGATAGGGACATTAACCGCATGGTTGGTGGCATTCTACGACTTTCCGTTTCGCAACAGCTTACAGTGGTTGTTGATGCTGCCGCTCGCTGTTCCGACCTATATTTCCGCCTATGCGTTTGTTGAATTCTTTTCATTTACTGGAGAATTGCAAACTCTCGTGAGAACAATTGGCGGATTTCAATCACCACGTGACTATTGGTTCCCCGAAATCAGATCCCTGGGAGGAACAATTTTGGTAATGGGGATGGTCTTGTTTCCCTATGTATATCTATCAGTCCGTACAATGTTTCAATTTCAAGGAAGTAATGTCCTTGATAGCGCCAGAGTTCTTGGAGCAGCGCGGTGGCGGTTGTTTTTCAAAATTATTTTGCCTCTAGTTAGACCAGCCATCATCCTTGGCGTCACTTTGGCCTTGATGGAAACATTGAATGATATCGGTGTGGTTGAGCACATGGGTACACAAACTCTTACGTTTTCAATTTTCTCTGTATGGCTAAACCAGAATGATTTGGCAGGAGCAGCGCAAATTGCACTGTTTCTTTTGGTAATCGTAATCGGCTTGATTGCGATTGAACGTTATAGCCGCGGGGAAAGAAAGTTCCATGAAGCCAAAGCTACCAGTTCAAAACCAAAAATCACTCGAAGGGATCTGGTTGGTAGTAGCAAATACATCGCCTTTTTAGCATGCCTGTTGCCTGTGATCTTGGGATTTGGAGTGCCGGTTTATGTTTTGGGAAAATATGCAGCTGCTGACATATCGGGAATTTTTTCTCCACAATTGGTTGAGGCTTTTTTCACGAGTGTAAGTCTAGGGATTGTTGCAGCTATTTTTGCGGTCATCATTGGTTTATTGCTGACATACTCGCTGCGGGTAACAAATATCCCAATTTTGCAAAAACTGGTTCGCATTGCTTCTTCTGGTTATGCAGTGCCGGGTACTTTGGTTGCGCTTGGTATATTCTTGCCGCTGGCTACATTTGACAATCAATTGGATGGTGTTTTGCGCTCTACGCTTGGTATTTCATCTGGTTTGCTTCTTACGGGCTCCGGTGCGGCACTCGTGTTTGCTTATGTCGTCCGCTTTATGGCCATGGCTGAAGGAAACTTGAGCAATGGATTTAATAAACTATCACCCAATATAGATATGGCCGGTAGAAGTCTTGGGCGAACTCGCGGTCAAGTTTTGAAATTGATCCTGTTGCCCATCATGCGACCTGCAATTATCGGAGCAGGGCTATTGGTCTTTGTGGAAGTCATCAAGGAGTTGTCAGCAACAATCATGTTGCGTCCATTTGGTATGAATACTTTATCGACCCATGTTTATGATTATGCTTCGCAGGCACGGGTAGAGGACGCAGCAATCGGTTGCTTGCTAATAATTGCTGCCGGTGCCGTGCCAGTGATGTTGCTTCTAAGTGTTGGAGAGCGTTAGGTCTTTAATACAATCTTGCCAATATGCCCACTCGATTCCATTCGCTCATGTGCTTTTCTGGCATCTTTCAAATCAAAACTACTATCCATAACTGGTCTAACCTTGCCGTTCTCAATCAAAGGCCAAACCTGGTCCTGCAATTCTCGGGCAATTTGAGCTTTGAATTCAACTGAGCGAGCCCTGAGAGTAGAGCCTGTGTGGGTAAGGCGTTTCAACATGATAGGCATGAAGTTGGCTTCAGATTTTGGTCCACCCAAGAACGCTATTTGGACAATCCGGCCGTCCATCGCCGCAGCTTTATAATTGCGCGAAGTATATGAGCCACCAACCATATCAAGAATAACATCAACGCCTTTGCCGCCAGTTATTTCCTTGGTGCGTTCTTCAAAAACCTCATCACGGTAATTGATTGCGTGATCCGCTCCAAGAGACAGGCATGCTTGGCATTTTTCATCGGTGCCTGCGGTCGTGATAACGGTTGCCCCAAAAGCCTTTGCGTTGAATTGCAGTGGTTCCTATCCCGCTTGTGCCCCCATGTACCATAAAAGTTTCACCTTCAAGCAGTCCACCACGCTCGAAAACATTATGCCAGACTGTGAAAAATGTTTCCGGAATTGCACCAGCTTCTTCCATGGAGAGACCTGCCGGGATTGTGAAGGTATTGGAAATGTCTACATTGACATATTCGGCGTAACCACCACCGGGAACCAGCGCCATAACATGCTTGCCCACATTTATTGGCGCAACACTTGAACCCACAGCCACGATTTCGCCGGCAACTTCCAACCCGGGAATATCCGATGCGCCAAGAGGAGGCGGGTAACCGCCCATGCGTTGTAGGCAATCTGGTCGATTGATGCCCGCAACTCTGACGTTAATTAAAACCTCATTTTCATCCAAAGATGGAATAGCTCGCTGGGTAACTTCAAGTACCTCAGGTCCGCCAGGTGTGCTAATTTCTATTGCTTGCATGGTTTCTGGCAAATTCATCGATAATTCCTCTTTGGTAATTATTCACCACAATAAATAAACTTGTACGGTAGTTAACTCAAAAAGTGACTTGTCCATTATTTATCATATGATATTAGTGTGAAACTGGACAGGGTTCCCGGTCGGATAGTAGGCTAAATGTACACCAGCCGTCTACGCATTAAGATTAAGTCGTGGACAGTAGCTTTCCAACCCATAATTCACGTATTACTATTGCTGAATATAAACTCGGAACCGACTCAATGAACAAACACTTCACTCCCGATGGCCCAAGACGCGGAAAAGGGAATAAAACTCACCACACAAAAGGTCGTCAACTTGATGAAGCTGCTCTTGCTGAGGTGGATGACTTAATTGGTGATGGTGAGCGCAAACGCGATTTGTTGATCGAATACCTTCATTTAATCCAGGACAAATACAGCTGCCTGGAAGCCCGCCATATGCGTGCATTGGCAGACACCATGAAGATTTCCATGGCAGAAGTATACGAAGTTGCTTCGTTCTATGATCACTTTGACATTGTCAAAGAAGGTGAAGCCAAGCCTGCACCAGTGACAATTCGAGTTTGCGATTCATTGTCTTGCATGATGGCTGGTGCAAAAACATTGATTTCTCAGTTGGAAGCCGGTGCGGATAAAGAAAAAGTTCGCATCGTGCGTGCGCCATGCATGGGTGGGTGTGATGTAGCGCCTGCAGCCCGTGTAGGTGATAAGGAAGTTGGCAATGTAACCGTAGAAAGCCTGCTTGAGCTTGCTGCAACGGGTTCAACCAATAAAGACATTCCTGCAGATATCCCTGAATACGTTGCACTGGATGCTTATAAGGCTGATGGCGGTTACAAAATTTGGGACAAGGTAAAATCTGGTGCGATTGAATTTGATTCAATGCTCGATCTATTAAAGGATTCAGGTCTTCGCGGTTTGGGTGGGGCAGGTTTCCCGTCTCATATGAAATGGAAGTTTGTCCGTGGATATGAAGGCCCCCGCTTGATGACCATCAATGGCGATGAAGGCGAGCCCGGCACATTCAAGGATCGTTATTACCTTGAGCGTGATCCCCATCGAATGTTCGAAGGTGCGCTGATAGCTGCCTATTATGTTGAAGCAGAGCGTATCTACGTTTACATGCGCGATGAATATCCAGCTGTTCTTGAAATTCTCCGTCGTGAGATTGCCGCACTTGAAGAAGCCGGAATTTGTGAAAAAGGTTTCCTAGAGCTTCGTCGCGGTGCTGGCGCTTATATTTGTGGTGAAGAATCGGCGATGATTGAATCCATCGAAGGAAAACGCGGAATGCCGCGCCACCGGCCTCCATTTATTGCTGAAGTGGGTGTATTCGGACGCCCAACGCTCAACCACAATGTGGAGACACTTTTCTGGATACGAGACATTGTGGACAATGGCGCTGACTGGTTTGCTTCACAAGGTAAAGAGAACCACCCGGGGCCACGTTCATGGTCTGTATCCGGTAGGGTTAAAAAGCCAGGGGTCGTTTTGGCACCAGCAGGAGTTACCATTCGTGAGTTGATCGATGATTATTGTGGTGGCATGGAAGATGGACACACGTTCAAAGCTTATTATCCGGGTGGTGCGTCAGGTGGTGTATTGCCGGCAAGTATGGACGACCTGGCACTGGATTTTGGTGAGCCGCTCGCCTCTCTAGGTTCATTCGTAGGATCGCATGCCATTGTAGTCTTGTCTGATCAGGATAATATCAAAGATGCTGTACTCAACACTCTTCAGTTTTTCAAACATGAATCCTGTGGCCAGTGTACACCGTGTCGAGGCGGAACAGAAAAAATGGTTGCCATGCTTCAAAAAGGCGGTGATTTGGACGAGGACGCCATCGCTGATCTGGAACTGGTTATGCGTGACGCGTCTATTTGTGGCCTGGGACAGGCTGCACCCAATCCGGTTAGGCACTTGTTGACCCACTTTAGAGATGATCTTTGATGATTGAAGCTTTCGCCATAACTCTTTTTGGTGTTGCTTTAGCGCAAGCATCGCCTGGTCCCAATTTTCTGGCCGTTGTCAGAGCTGCACTTGGGCAGGGTCGAAAAATGGCACTATATACGGTTGCCGGTATTGCGACAGGCATGTTTGTTTGGGCGACATTGGTAGCGTTTGGGCTTGCGACTGTTCTTGCTGTTTATCCGGCACTCCTTACCGCCATGAAAGTTTGCGGCGGTACTTATCTGCTTTGGATGGCTTACAAGGCCATAAAATCATCGTTTCAGCAGCAAAAAATGACAATAAGCGCTGATAGCAAAATTTCTTCTGGATCAAGTGCCTGGTTGCACGGTCTATTGGCTATCATGACAAATCCGAAAGCTGCATTGATGTGGACTGCAGTAGGAAGCTTCCTGTTTGGTAACGGATTTAATGCAGCACAAGTTTTGGCATTTGGGCCAATTGCAGCAGTTTCTGCCACATTGATTTATGGCAGTTACGCTTTCATGTTCTCAAGTGGAATGGCAATAAAAACCTACTCCAAGTTTGCAAGATGGATCGAACTTTTATTCGGCACTGTTTTTGGTTTGCTTGGTGGAAAATTATTATTAGACGGAATTAAGGAAATAAAACAATGACAGCTTATATGGTCGGACGCGTCGACGTAACGGACGGTGAAAAGTGGATGGAATATGCAAAGGCAGCGTCGCCAACAGTTGCAGCGCACGGCGGAAAGTATATTGCACGCGGCGGCGCAATTGAAGGCCTTGAGAATTTCGAAGACGAAGGCAAGCGTGTTGTAATCCTGGAATTTCCAGACATAGATGCAGCAAGAACCTGGTATAATTCGCAAGAATATCAAGCTGCAAAAGCCAAACGTGAAGGTGCTGGTTATGCTCGCTTTACGCTGGTTGAGGGATATGAGGGATAATCACTCACTCTGGATAATCAACTGATTACTCGGAAAATGAATGACAGAGAGAACTAAAATGACTGACCAAATCAAATTCACCCTGGACGGTAAAGAAGTAACAGCTTCCAAAGATGAAACCATCTGGGAAGTTGCAAAACGTGAAGGGACCCGTATCCCTCATCTTTGCCACCTGGATAAGCCCGGCTACCGTTCAGATGGTAACTGTCGTGCATGCATGGTTGAAGTTGAAGGTGAACGTGTTCTAGCTGCATCTTGCATCCGCAATGTTGCAGAAGGCATGGTTGTAAACTCTCAGAATGAACGGGCTGACAAGTCTCGCAAGATGGTTTTTGAAATGCTGGCTGCAGATATGCGTCCACGCGAAGAAAGCCCGGATGATCAATCTGATTTCTGGCTTTGGTCTGAAAGCATGGGCATTACTGGCTCAGAGCGTTTTGAGAGCAAATTTGATGCTGGTCAGCATGTAGAGTTTGATATTTCCAACCCGGCAATCGCTGTAAACATGGACGCGTGTATTGCATGTAATGCTTGTGTGCGAGCCTGCCGCGAAGTTCAGGTCAACGATGTCATCGGCATGGGGGAAAGAGGATCACATTCCGTACCGGTTTTCGATCTGGCTGATCCGATGGGCAACTCAACTTGTGTTACCTGCGGTGAATGTGTTCAGGCTTGTCCAACAGGTGCTCTTTATGAAAAAACCTTGATGGATGAGGCCAATAAAACTCGTGAAATCAAAGAGTTCGATAAAGTAGTCGATTCAGTTTGCCCATTTTGTGGTGTCGGTTGTCAAACGACAATGGCAGTTAAAGACAATAAAATTGTTCAGGTTGATGGTCGTAATGGCCCGGCAAATGAAAATCGTCTTTGTGTAAAAGGGCGGTTTGGTTATGACTACGCAATGAGCGAAGAGCGCCTGACCAAGCCGCTTATCCGCCGTGATGATGCACCAAAAGCTGGCGACATCGACATGCGTTTCATGAAAACCTCTGACATTTTCAGAGAAGCAACTTGGGAAGAGGCTTTGGATAAAGCTGCTTCTGGCCTCAAGAAAATTTCTGATGAACGCGGTGGTTCGGCCCTTTCCGGATTTGGCTCGGCAAAAGGTTCAAACGAAGAAGCATATTTGTTCCAGAAATTTATTCGTCAGGGTTTCGGTACCAACAACGTTGATCACTGTACCCGTCTTTGCCACGCTTCATCAGTTGCTGCATTGCTCGAAGGCGTTGGTTCCGGCGCTGTATCTGCACCGTTCACAGATTCCATGAAGTCTGATTGCATGATCGTAATCGGTGCACGTCCAGCACAAAATCACCCGGTTGCTGCGACCTATTTCAAGCAGGCCGCAAAAAAGGGCAAAAAGCTCATCATCATGGACCCTCGCGGTCAGGATTTGATGCGTCATGCTTCTCATGCTCTAAAGTTTAAACCCGGCACTGACGTTGCAATGCTAAACGCTTTACTTCACGTGATTATTGAAGAAGAGCTATATGACGAGCAATATATTCAGGCCAATGCTTCCGGTTTTGATGCACTAAAAGAAAAAGTCAAAGACTTCTCACCTGAAACAATGAGTGAAGTATGCGGTATCGAAGCAGATGTTCTGCGCGATGTGGCCCGTGTTTATGCCACATCTGAACGTTCTATCATCTTTTGGGGAATGGGTGTTTCACAACATACTCATGGCACTGACAATGCCCGATGCCTTATCGCACTTGCGCTGATTACAGGACAAGTTGGTCGCGAAGGCACGGGGCTGCATCCATTGCGCGGTCAAAATAACGTTCAGGGCGCATCAGATGCGGGGCTTATCCCGATGATGTATCCTGATTACCGTTTGGTGGAGAATACGGACATCCGCGAAGAAATGGAAGATTTTTGGGGCAGGACCCTTGATCCCAAGCGCGGTCTCACAGTGGTTGAAATCATGGATGCTATCCACGATGGTGAAATTTCCGGCATGTACGTGATGGGTGAAAATCCGGCAATGTCTGATCCGGACCAAATCCATGCACGCGGTGCCTTGGCCAAACTGAATCATCTGGTGGTGCAAGATATTTTTCTGACTGAAACCTGTTGGCACGCCGATGTTGTTTTACCAGCTTCTGCTCATGCAGAAAAACTTGGAACTTTCACAAATACAAACCGTCAGGTTCAATTGGGCCGTCCTGCGATAGACCCGCCAGGTGATGCCCGTCAGGATTGGGAACTTATAGTTGAACTTGCAAATCGAATTGGTCTTGAATGGAAATATGAGGGTGTCGGCGAGGTTTATACCGAAATGGCAGCTGTGATGAATTCCTTGAATTACATCACCTGGGAACGCTTAAACGCTGAAGATGTTATCTGTTACCCGGTAGATGAACCGGGTGGTTTTGGCAATGAAGTAATATTCACGGATGGTTTTCCAACCGCCGATGGCAGAGGCAAAATCGTGCCAGCGGACCTTCTTGCACCTGACGAAGTGCCGGACGAAGATTTTCCAATGGTTTTTACAACCGGTCGCTTGCTCGAACATTGGCATACGGGTGCGATGACGCGCCGTTCAACCGTACTCGATGAATTGGAACCAGAAGGCATTGCAGCCATGAATGGGCATCAAATTGCCAAACTGGGACTGGAAGCTGGACAGATGATTGAGGTTTCCACAAGAAGAGGCACAATTTCTGCTGTTCTTCGGGAAGACCGTGATGTGGCTGATGATATGGTTTTCATTCCATTCTGCTTTAATGAGTCACCGGCGAACCGCCTGACAAACCCTCAGTTGGACCCATTTGGTAAAATACCGGAGTTCAAATACTGCGCAGCAAAAGTTGGTGCTTTGACCCAAAAAGAAGCGGCTGAATAAACAGCCGTTTCACCAACATGTAATATTTTTCTACTGTATCACTGTTGCCAATGGGTCAGCAGGGTAATAAACCTTATCATCAAGAACAAAACTTGACCGAGGACAGGTATATTATCCCATGAACATTCACGAATATCAGGCTAAAGCACTTTTGAAAGCAGAAGGCGCTCCAGTATCTCTGGGCGTACCAATCCTTTCCGCAGATGATGTAGAAGCTGCGATTGATGCACTTCCTGGCCCGCTTTGCGTAGTTAAGAGCCAAATCCACGCAGGTGGCCGCGGCAAAGGCAAGTTCAAGGAATTGCCAGAAGATGCACAAGGCGGTGTTCGTTTGGCATTTAGCCCGGATGAAGTTCGTTCGCATGTAAAAGAAATGCTTGGCAATACACTGGTGACAAAACAAACGGGCCCGGCTGGTAAACAGGTGAACCGTCTCTATCTTGAAGATGGTGCAGACATTGACCGTGAGCTTTATCTTTCTGTTCTTGTAGATCGCGAAACCGGTCTGGTATCTTTTGTCGCCTCAACCGAAGGTGGTATGGACATCGAAGCAGTTGCGGAAGAAACCCCTGACCTCATTCACACTGTTGGAATTGACCCGGAAGCTGGTTGTACATCAGCAGATGTTGCAAAACTTGTCTCAGCATTCAAACTGGATGGTGCCGCAGCTAAAGATGCTGAAACACTTTTCCCACTGCTCTTTAACGCATTCGTAGAGAAAGACATGAGCTTGTTGGAAGTAAATCCGCTGATCGTTATGAAAGACGGGCATCTGCGCGTACTGGATGCAAAAATGTCATTTGATGGAAATGCTGAATTCCGCCACCCGGAATTGGCAGAACTGCGTGACCTAACAGAAGAAGATGCAAAAGAAATCGAAGCATCTAAGTTCGATCTTGCTTATATCGCACTGGATGGCGACATCGGTTGTATGGTGAACGGTGCAGGTCTTGCCATGGCGACTATGGATATCATCAAGCTTTATGGTGCAGAGCCTGCAAACTTCCTCGATGTTGGTGGTGGCGCAACTGTAGAAAAGGTAACAGCAGCATTTAAAATCATTACGTCTGACCCTCAAGTCAAAGGAATTTTGGTAAATATCTTCGGCGGCATCATGCGCTGTGATGTTATCGCAGAAGGCGTTGTAACCGCCGTAAAAGATGTGGGTCTGAAAGTACCTCTTGTTGTGCGCTTGGAAGGTACAAAGGTTGAAGAGGGCAAGAGAATTATCAATGAAAGCGATGTAAATGTCGTTGCCGCTGATGATCTGGATGATGCCGCCCAGAAAATTGTGAAGGCTGTTAAGGGATAAAACACCGTGGCCCCAGCTAAATTGAACATACTTGCTTCTGCTGAAAAGCAAATCACTGAAACTTTTTCACCGCATATCGTGGGCGATGTGAATGACTATCAGGTGAAAGTTGCTAAATTCGGTGACGTCTTTGATTGGCATGCACATGACAATGAAGATGAAGCATTTTTGGTATTGAAAGGCCGAATCGCGATTGATTTTCGCGATGGCACGATGGAAATGGGAGAGGGTGATTTTACGGTGGTTCCAAAAACCATCGAGCATCGTCCCCGTTCCCTGACAAGTGAACCTGTAGTCTTGATGTTTGAACCCGCAACAACACTTAATACAGGAAATGCAGAGAGCGATCTCACTGTAAATGAATTAAAAAGGTTGAACTGAGTAATGATTATCATCCGTAAATTAATAACTGCAGCTTTTGCGACAACTATGTTGGCAACATCAGCAATAGCGCAACAGCAATCAGAAGTGCCTGAAACTACAACCGACCCGGTCTTTTTGTTCAATCGTGTTTGTTACGCGCAGGTGCCGGTAGTGAACAATATTGTTGATATGTCTACACGCTTTGCATGGGAGCAAATGGGCGGTGAAGACCTGAAGCAATTTACATCTCTTGAAAATCCAGACTTTATTGAAGGTTGGGATGTAAGATTATCAAAGCGCATTTATCGTCTTGGTGTCGTACAATCCAAACCAAGCGAAACCTTCAACAAGAACTATCCAGATTTCAAAGAGGGCACGGCAACAGCCTGTACTTTGGTTTTGGATGGCGAAGATGATGCAGATATCATTCTTGGTCGAATGAATAATCTATACTCCGAGTCCTTGAAAATCTGATTATTTGGGGTTGACGTTTCAGGCT
>JAALLB010000025.1 GCA_011087745.1 Hyphomicrobiales bacterium
ATATTCATAGCCCACCCTTATCAGAGATAAATCCTGAAATCAACTTGGCATTGCCGGCAAGAGTGTTTTCTTTGTCGACAGCAACAAAGCAGCACAAATAATTTTTACCTTCGAGAAAATGGGCTCTGAAACTGTCCTCAGTAAAAGGTGTTTCATGAGCGGTTGTTCCTCCGGCCTCGATGATGTCATTTAGGAGCTTGCATAATTCCGGAACATCATGAAGTTTTACCTCGCAAATTGTCAGTTTGCTGATACTTGAATGCATTTTAAGTTTTCCCTAGGGGATGATGTTCTTCCACCAATTGTTTGAGCCGTTCATCCAGGACATGCGTATAAATCTGGGTTGTGGAAATGTCAGCATGACCCAGTAATTGTTGTACTGAACGTAGGTCAGCTCCATTTTGCAAGAGGTGACTTGCGAAAGCGTGGCGCATTACATGGGGTGAAATTTTTGCCGCATCAAGATTTGCTCGCAATGCCAGATCTTTTAAGTCTCTTGCAAAAACCTGCCTCGCGTAATACCCTGTGGTAGAACTTGCCGGAAACAAAAATTTGCTATTTTCACCTTTCTGGCCAGCTTTCATGTGTGAACCATAAAGTGCAATTGCGTCTTTGCATCTTGCTGAAAGCGGTACGATGCGTTCTTTATTGCCTTTGCCAACGATAGTTAAAAATCTTCCGGATGCGTTTGCAGCTGTTTTGGGCAGGCTTACCAATTCACTGACCCGAAGACCGGTCGCGTAGAGCATTTCTATTAAAACAAATAGTCGAGCTGCCCGAAGTTTTTTTGTAGGCGTGCCTTTAGTGTTTTTTGCTTCATGTTCTGCAAGGCCGATTAATTGATCAACTTCTTCGATGCTCATGACTTTAGGCAAGGGGCGGCCTAATTTGGGGCTGTCCACGGTGCTGCAAGGATCATCGGTTCTAATGTCTTCAGCAAAAAGGAATTTATGAAATTGTCTTATGCTTGAAAGATGTCTTGCCTGTGTTGAAGCAGACAATCCTTCTGCGGACAGGTTTTGTAGGTGAGTTTCAACATGGTTGACTTGAGCCTTGGAAAACAGGGAACCTTTGTCCAGTAAATGCTCGCCATAGCTTCTCAGATCACGTTCATAGGATGACAGTGTATTTTTTGCAGCACCTCTTTCGGCGCTCATCATTTCAAGGAATGCTTCTATTAGGTGGAATTCTTTCAAGAGAAGCCCTTACCGTTGCGGATTAAGTTTCTTTGCGGGTATTTTCACAGTCATTTCTCTTGGTGTTGGCTCAACAAAAACTGTCAATGCAAACATACTGCCGTAGCCAATGCCTGCGACTATGCCAATAAAAATTAAAAATCTGAATAAACTGGGCACGTTTCCCCGTTGCCATTACTAAATCCACCTCCTTTATGTAAAACCATAAAGCAAATGGCAAGCCTCGACTTGCATTGATAGACTTGACCTCCTGCCACTTATGGTATCGAAAGGGCAAAACGAACAGATATTTAATGCAATGGCAAACCGAAGACAGTCCCGGGCAAATAGAATTTTATCCCAATTAGATGGGCGCAGCATTGTGTTTCTTGGCATGATGGGTTGCGGGAAATCGGCAATTGGTAAAATGGTTGCTCGACGACTTGGGCTCGAGTTCGTGGATGCAGATACCGAGATAGAAGTTGCGGCAGGCCGACCTGTTGCTGATATTTTTGAAGAATATGGTGAAGAAGAATTTCGTCGGTTAGAAGAAAAAGTTATTGAACGGGTGCTTGCTGAAAAGCCTGTTTTGTTGGCTCTTGGCGGCGGGGCTTTCATGGCTGAGCCAACACGTGAGATTATTGAGAAATACGGATTGTCGGTTTGGATTAAAGCTGATCTCAATTTATTGCTGGAGCGCGTTGGTCGCAGACCCGGCAAGAGGCCTTTGCTTAGCAAGGGAAACCCAAAGGAAATTTTCGAGAATCTTCTGAAGATTCGTGAACCAGTTTATGCTTTAGCTGAATTGCATATTGAATCAAAAGGCGGCACAAAGTCAGACATGCGCAATGTCGTGATGGATGCGCTTGATGAACATTTGAAGGTGCCGACATGAGCATGGCAGTTAAAGATTTGGTCAATGTGAACCTTGGAGATCGGTCTTATGCGATTAAAATTGGAAAAGGTGTTCTATCGCATATTGCTGAGACGGTTAAATCTGTTTCGGCTGATGCTCGTTGCGTGATTGTAACGGACACCAATGTCAATGTGGCTCACGGTGATAGCTTACGCGGGATTTTGGATGAACAGCAAATCCAACACTTCACTATAGAAGTAGAGTCCGGCGAAAAATCCAAGTCCTGGAGCGTATTTCAGCTGGTTGTTGATGATATTCTGGCAACCAAGCTTGAGCGCAATGATCTGGTTATTGCTTTTGGTGGCGGTGTTGTAGGTGACTTGGCTGGATTTGCTGCTTCCGTTGTGCGACGTGGCATGCGGTTTATTCAGATTCCAACCTCTTTGCTTGCCCAGGTAGACTCGTCCGTTGGCGGAAAGACAGGCATCAATTCATCTCACGGGAAAAACCTAGTGGGTGCATTTTATCAACCGGCAGAAGTGTTGATTGATTTGGATGTTTTAAAGACATTGAGCCCAAGAGAGTTTCGTGCTGGTTATGCAGAGGTTGCCAAATATGGGTTGATAAAATATCCAGATTTTTTCAGCTGGCTGGAGCAAAATTATGGTGATGTTTTTTCTCATGGAGGAGCTTTGGCAACGGCGATAAGGACGTCTTGTGAGGCAAAGGCTGAAATTGTTGCTGCTGATGAAACCGAAGCAGGGCAACGTGCCTTGCTCAATTTAGGGCATACCTTTGGACATGCGTTAGAGGGATATACAGCTTACGACGGTACACGTTTGGTGCATGGAGAAGGTGTTGCTATTGGCATGGTGTTAGCGCATCGATTTTCCAATCGACTGAACCATTGCTCTATGGACGATGTTTCCCGTGTTGAAGCGCATTTAAAGGCCGTAGGTCTTCCAACGAACATATCGGACATTCCGGGCGAGCAACCGGGCGTTGAAACCTTGATGAGCTTTATTGCACAGGATAAAAAGGTCAAACGCGGAGCTTTAACCTTTATCCTTACAAAAGGCATCGGGAAGTCCTATATTGCAGACGATATACCTCCATCAGAGGTTTCGGGATTTTTAACGGAACAAATGACTAAATGACAACAGCTTTTTGGCTAATCTTTTTTGCAATCATTCTTTTAATTGCTTTATCAGCCTTTTTTTCCGGCTCGGAGACAGCGCTTACAGCCGCCTCTCGAGCCCGTATGCATCAACTTGAGAAAAATGGTGATAAGCGCGCATCTGATGTGACTGAGCTCATAGAAAACCGTGAACAATTAATCGGGACGCTGCTAATTGGCAATAATATTGTCAATATTTTAGCTTCCGCATTGGCGACCAGTTTCTTTTTGACTTTATTTGGTGAAGCTGGTGTTGCGGTCGCAACTTTGGTGATGACCATACTTGTTGTTATTTTTGCAGAAGTAATGCCCAAGTCAGTGGCACTTGCAAATGCAGACAAATTTGCTGTGACCGTTGCTCCTGTCATTCGTATCCTGGTGATTATTTTTGCGCCGCTTGCAAAGGCCGTCGGGTGGTTGGTGCGCAGAATTTTGAGCCTGGTTGGAGCTCCTATTGGTAGTGATGATCTTTTGACACCGCATGAAGAATTGCGCGGGGCGGTGGAGCTGTTACACCGCGATGGATCGGTGATTAAAGATGATCGAGACCGTTTAGGTGGTATTTTGGATCTTCACGAGTTGGAAATTTCTGACGTGATGATCCACCGCACAAATATGGAAAGTATCAATGCGGATGATGCTCCTGAACAGATTGTTAAGCAAATTTTGGCGAGCCCCCATACGCGCATTCCGCTTTGGCAGGGTGAGAATGACAATATAATTGGTGTTATTCACTCAAAAGATATTTTGCGAGCGCTTGCTGGTAAACATAAAAATCCAAAAACGCTTGATATCAAGAAAATTGCTTCAAAGCCGTGGTTCGTGCCTGAAACAACTACTCTAAAAGATCAGCTCAATGCTTTCCTTCGCAAACAAGCCCATATCGCGCTTGTAGTCGATGAATACGGTGAAGTGGAAGGGCTTGTGACCCTTGAAGATATTTTGGAAGAAATCGTTGGTGAGATCGCTGATGAACATGATGAAGAAGTATCTGGCGTGAAAGTACAGTCAGATGGTTCCTGGATTGTTGAGGGGGGAGTGCCTCTTCGAGACTTAAATCGGGCGCTGGATTGGAATTTGCCGGATGAAGAAGCGAATACCGTTGCGGGTCTGGTCATTCATTCTGCGCAGATGATTCCGGAAGAAAAGCAGACATTTACGTTTTATGATAAGCGATTTGTGGTCTTGAAACGCGAAAAGAACAGAATTACGAGTTTACGCATAAGGAATTTGTGACGATTTGTTGCGAATCCTTTCTGCATCTGTTTTATGGATGCAAATATTCAACCTACCCATAAGTGTGGATTTTAATGGTAAGTTATTTAGAATTTGAAAAGCCTGTTGCAGATCTTGAAGGTCAAATCAGAGAATTACGCAGTCTTGTAGAGCAAGATGAAACAGTTGATCTTAGCGATGATATTGCACGACTTGAAACCAAGTCTGCTGATATTTTGAAAGGTCTTTATTCAAAACTGACACCTTGGGACAAGACCCAGGTTGCGCGTCATCCTGATCGCCCTCATTTTTTTGATTATCAAAAAGCTATGATTGATGATTTCACGCCACTTGCAGGCGACCGCTATTTTGGTGAAGATCATGCGATTTTTGCTGGCTTTGGGCGTTTTGAAGGGCGTTCTGTTGCTGTTATTGGCCAGGAAAAGGGCATGAACACAGAAACCCGCCTGAAGCATAACTTTGGGATGGCAAGACCAGAAGGATATCGAAAAGCCATTCGAATTATGGATATGGCTGAGCGTTTCAATTTGCCGGTTATTTCCTTGGTGGATACAGCCGGTGCTTACCCTGGTCTTGGTGCTGAGGCACGTGGGCAGGCCGAAGCGATTGCGCGTTCAACCGAAAAATGTCTGACGCTCGAAGTGCCAATGGTTTCAATTATTATTGGGGAAGGTGGTTCTGGGGGTGCAATTGCAATTGCGTCAGCCAATCGCGTCTATATGCTTGAGCATTCCATATACAGTGTAATTTCACCCGAAGCCGGGGCATCCATCTTGTGGCGTGATCCTGCACGGGCCAAAGATATTGCAACATCAATGAAGATTACCGCTCAGGATTTGCTTGAAATGGGCATTGTAGATGGCATTATTCCTGAACCGTTGGGCGGCGCTCATCGTGGTCATGATGCTGTGTTTGATGCTGCCAAAACTCAGATTTCGGATGCCTTAAAAGAATTTGAAAATATGAGCGGTGCAGATATCAAGCGAGCGCGACAGGACAAATTTTTGGCGATGGGTCGCAATTTATCCTAATTTGCATGATTTTTGAGTTCCGCTGACAATATTGTGAGCAGGGTTTAGTAATGGCTTGTCAATTGATATGCCTTATATCATCTTATGAACGATGTTATTTTGACGGAAAATCATGCGACGTAGAGCTTCAAAAAATATTGCTATTTTGTTTGCCGGTACGCTGCTTGCAGCCTGTAATGGTGTTTTGGATAGTGGCATTCCAAAACATGAACGTCCTGTGCCTGCTCATCTCACAAAAATTATGAAAACCAAGGGTATGAGCCTTGGCGCACCCATTATGTTGCGGATCTTCAAAGAAGAAAACGTAATGGAAGTGTGGAAGCAAGACTACAACAAGCGGTATTCGCTTTTAAACTCATATGAAATTTGTAAGTGGTCGGGGAAACTTGGTCCAAAATATAAAGAAGGTGACCGTCAGGCTCCTGAAGGGTTTTATCATGTCACCAAAGGCTTGATGAATCCAAATTCCAGTTATCATTTGTCATTTAATCTTGGATATCCAAACGTTTATGACCGCTCGCACAATCGCACCGGTTCATATTTGATGGTGCATGGAGATTGTTCCTCGGCGGGCTGTTATTCAATGACAGATGAATACATAGAAGAAATTTATGCCTTGGCGAGAGAATCGTTCAAAGGCGGCCAAAAAGCATTTCAGGTACAGGCATTTCCGTTTAGGATGACTGCTGAAAACATGGCCAAAAAGATCAATCACCCCAAATTTGAGTTTTGGAAAATGCTCAAGGAAGGGAGTGATCATTTTGAGGTTACCAATAAGCAACCAAAAGTGGATGTTTGTGAAAAGCGTTATGTATTTAACCGAATTGTGGATGAAGGTGAGAAGTTTAATTCACGTCTTCAGTGTCCGCCGGCAAAAACTTCAAAAAGCCTTGCACTTGCCTTTAATGAAAAACAGTCAAAAGATCAGGCCATATTTGATAAAATACTGAAGCGAGCAGCGGCTAGTCCGTTTGTGAAGCCTGAATATAAACCGCTAACCACCAATCTTTCCATCAAGGCCAATCCAACAATTGGTACGCTTGCAATTCTTGAACCACCAAAGCCGCAGCCAGTTGTTGTTCCAACAACTGCACCTGAAACTGCTGCAACGGTTGGCGAGACGGCTTCTGAACCTGTAACGACGCAAGAGTTTAATCCGATCAGTAGTGAAATTGTAAAGATTGACCCGGCAACGAATGCTCCTGTGTCACAGCCACAAGCCATTAATGTTGAAGCTCAGAATGTTGCGGTGCCTCAATAAGCTCAAAGAATTGATTCTTCTCAGTAATTTTAAAGCTGAAAATTAGGCGAAACGACCATGACAATGTTTGAATTTTTTGCCTGAGCCACACGGACATGGTGCATTTCGGCCAACATTACCCCAACTCGCAATGGTTTCAGCATCTACTTCAGGAATATCTGAACCCATATTTTCATTTTGTTGTTCAATGAATGCTGCTTGCTCTGCAGCGGTTTGCTCTTCCTGGCTAACCAGCGACACCCGCATCATTTGAGCGGTTACAGCCTGGCGAAGGTTGGTCAACATGCTTTGGAAAAGTTCAAAACTCTCTGATTTATATTCCTGAAGCGGATCACGCTGAGCATAACCACGAAAACCCACAACTGAACGCAGATGATCCAAAGCTACCAGGTGTTCACGCCACAAGTGATCAAGTGTTTGAAGCATAACAGATTTTTCAACATATTCACTTACGTCAGGGCCAAAATCTTCAAATTTCTTCTTTGAAAATTCATCCGATGCATCGGTGATGCGGTCTATGATCTGTTCTTCATCAATGCCGTCTTCATTCGCCCATTCAACAATCGGAAGTTCAAGGTTTAAATACTCCTGGACTTCATGTTGAAGGTTAATTGTATCCCATTGTTCCGGATAGGCTTTTTCAGGAATATGCTTTGCAACAACATCTTCGATAACCTCATGGCGCATGTCTTCGACCGTTTCGCTTAGGTCTTCGCCTTTCATCAAATCCTTACGTTGATCAAAGACCTCTTTACGTTGGTCATTCATAACGTCATCGAATTTAAGAAGGTTCTTACGAATGTCGAAGTTGCGTGCTTCAACTTTTTTCTGGGCTTTCTCCAATGCCTTATTGATCATTGGATGCATGATGGCTTCGCCATCTTTCAGGCCAAGTTTTTGTAGCATTCCATCCATGCGGTCACCGCCAAAGATGCGCATTAGATCATCTTGGAGGGACAGGAAGAATTTTGATTGTCCAGGGTCGCCCTGACGGCCTGAGCGGCCTCGTAACTGATTGTCGATACGACGGCTTTCATGGCGCTCTGTTGCAATAACAAAAAGGCCACCTGCAGTAATTGCCTGTTCTTTCGCTGTTTCGATTTCCGACTTGATTTTTTCTTCAGCTTTTTTGCGTTTTGCAGGCGTAGCATCTTCCGGAATTTCTTCTGCGGCGCGCATTTCAAAATTGCCGCCAAGTTGAATGTCTGTTCCGCGACCGGCCATGTTTGTAGCAATGGTGACTGCGCCCGGAACTCCGGCAGCGGCAATAATTTGTGCTTCCTGTTCATGGTGACGGGCATTGAGAACTTTGAAGTCTTTCAGACCTTGGTTTTTAAGAAGTTCCGCCAACATTTCCGATTTTTCGATTGATGTTGTTCCAACCAATACGGGTTGATTGCGCTCGCGGCATTCGTTGATTAGCGCTGTTATTGCCTGAAATTTTTCATCGACGGTACGATAAACTTCATCATCATCATCAATACGCGCAACTGGCAGGTTGGTAGGTATTTCAATTACGTTAAGGCTGTAGATGTTGCCAAATTCTTCCGCTTCGGTCATGGCAGTACCTGTCATGCCGGCAAGCTTGTCGTACATGCGGAAGTAATTTTGGAATGTAACCGAAGCCATGGTCTGGTTTTCTGGCTGAATAGTTACACCTTCTTTTGCTTCAATCGCCTGATGTTGTCCCTCACCATAGCGGCGACCTGGCATCATGCGGCCGGTAAATTCATCAATGATCATAACTTCATCATTGCGTACAATGTAGTCTTTATCCTTGGTGAAAAGTTTATGTGCCTTTAGAGCATTATTGATGTGGTGTACGATGGTGACATTATCGATGTCGTAGAGCGTTTCACCTTTTAAAAGACCTGCAGCCTTTAAGCTTTGTTCAAGTTTTTCGTTACCATCTTCGGTGAACGTTACAGAGCGTTGTTTTTCGTCAAGTTCATAATCGTCATCGCCGATTTGGGGAACAAACCCATCAATAGTTGTGTAGAGATCAGTTTTGTCATCCAGCGGACCAGAAATAATTAGCGGCGTACGTGCTTCATCGATGAGAATGGAATCCACTTCATCAACGATTGCATAGTGGTGATCGCGCTGAACCATGCTTTCGAGGTCATATTTCATATTGTCGCGAAGGTAGTCGAAGCCAAATTCGTTGTTGGTTCCGTATGTAATGTCACAATTGTAAGCGGCTTGACGGTCATCATCCTCGATACCGTTGATGATAACGCCTGTGGTCATGCCCAGGAATTTGTATATTGCGCTCATCCACTTGGCATCACGCTCTGCAAGGTAGTCGTTTACAGTAACAACATGGGCACCTTTTGAGGGCAAAGCATTTAGATAAACAGGAAGTGTAGACATAAGGGTTTTACCCTCACCAGTGCGCATTTCAGCGATGTCACCGTCATGCAAAATCATGCCACCGATCAGCTGCACATCAAAGTGGCGCATGCCAAGGGTTCTTTTTGAGGCTTCTCTGACAACTGCAAAAGCTGGAACCAGAAGGTCATCAACCGTTTTGCCGTCCTCAAGCATTTTGCGGAATTCTTCTGTTTTGGCTTTTAATTGCTCATCGGAAAGAGCTTCCATCTCTGGCTCTGAAGCGTTGATAGCCTCTACAGTTGGGTAAAGTTTTTTGATTTCGCGATCGTTTGACGATCCAAAAAGTTTACTAGCTATTCCACCAAAAATGCCCATGCGGCCTCTCAAAATAATTTGCTGTCTGAAAATCAGAGCTGCTTTAACGTCTATATGTACGGTTTGCCATAGAAAAACTAGGTTCAGAAGGTAAATTACACGAAAGTGTGCAACAGAATCTGGACGACCGGACAAAGGACAGATAAGAGGGACGTCAACTGATGTCAAAGATTGCCATTGTTTGTATATAATTTACTCTTACATAGAGTACTTACAGTTTTACCATTTAAGGCCTAATAGGAGCCAGTATGTCCAAATTCAAACTACCTGCCAGCAGCCGAAATATTGTTCTAGCCGTTGCAATTTCTTGTGCAGCTATCATTCCTTCATTTGCCCAAGAAACCAAGGAAACTGTTATAGTCCGGGTTAACGGAGTTGAGTTAACTGATCGAGAATTGGCTTTGGCAGAAGTGGATTTATTGGAACAGTTTGCAGAAGCACCTGCTGATCAGCGTCGTGCAATGATTTTAAATGCGCTTTTGGATATTAAGGTCCTTGCTCTAGCTGCAGAAGAAGCAGGCCTTGCAGATGAAGCAAATTTTAAAGCCCAAATGTCATTTAACCGGGCACGTGCGCTTCATAATAATTATTTCCAGTCAAATGCGTTAAATGTCATCACTGAAGAAGATTTGCAAAAGCGCTATGATATTGAAGTGAAGAGTATTCCTGTATAGCCAGAAGTGCGAGCACGCCATATTTTGGTTGAAAAGGAAGAAGACGCAAAAGCAATTATAGCGGAACTCGATGGTGGAGCTGATTTTATTGAATTGGCAAAAGCTAAATCAACGGGCCCAAGTGGCCCGCAAGGTGGCGATCTTGGATACTTTGGTCGTGGGCAAATGGTTCCTGAATTTGAAGCAGCAGCTTTTGATCTTAAAAAAGGTACCTACACCAAAGAACCAGTTAAGTCGCAGTTTGGATATCACATCTTTTTCAAAGAAGATCAGCGTGACAGCCAGCCACCAAGCTTTGAGCAGGTAAAAGGCCAAATTCGTCAGGCATTGGCACGTGAAAAGTATTTCCTGCTTACACAAGGTGCACGCGCAAAATTTGAAGTTGAAATTCTTGATGAGGATTTAAAAGCCAAGCTAGACGCGTTACAGTCGCAGTAGAGTAATATTAATTACCGATTGAAGAGTAAAAATGACTGAAAAAGTTTTTCCCCTTGCGCCTAAATTATATCCCGAGCTGCCGATATTAAAGGGTGTAAAACTTGCAAGTATTGAAGCGGGCATAAAATATCATGGGCGTAAGGATTTGTGTCTCATGGTGTTTGACAAACCGGCAGAAATTGCTGGTGTTTTTACGAAATCCAAATGCCCGTCAGCGCCGGTTGATTGGTGCCGAAAGCATTTATCAAAGGGCAAGGCCAAAGCGATTGTTATTAACTCCGGTAATGCAAATGCTTTTACGGGCCAAAAGGGAATAGAATCCACTGCACAAACTGCCAAGGCAGCAGCAGGTGTTCTGAATTGCTCTGAAAAATCAATATTCCTTGCTTCAACCGGTGTTATTGGTGAACCACTGAATGCTTCCGGGTTTGACGAAAAACTTCGAATGGCAAATGCTGTTTTGAAATCAGACAGTTGGCATGAAGCAGCTCAAACCATCATGACAACGGATACGTATCCAAAACTTGCAACCCGAGCATTTGAGGTTGATGGAAAGTCATACCAAGTCAACGGTATTGCCAAAGGTTCTGGCATGATTGCCCCGGATATGGCGACCATGCTTTCATTCATTGTGACTGATCTGGCGATCGACAATAAAATTCTGCAAAAGCTTTTGTCTCGCTACACCAAGACTACTTTTAATTCGATTACAGTTGATAGCGATACTTCAACCAGTGATACTGTTTTATTGTTATCTGTGGGTGAGGGGCAGAAAATCTCTTCATTGAAAGATAGCAAATTGGAGGGTTTTAAAGCCGCTCTTCATGAAGTTATGCATGAATTGTCAATGCTATTAGTCCGTGATGGTGAAGGTGCAACTAAACAGGTTTGTATTGAAGTTACTGGCGCAAAGAACAAAAGCTCTGCGCGTAAAATTGCCAAGGCAATTGCCAATTCTCCCTTAGTTAAGACTGCAATTGCGGGTGAAGATGCAAATTGGGGCCGTATTGTTATGGCTGTAGGCAAAGCAGGTGAACCGGCCGAACGGGATTTGCTGACCATAAGCTTTGGTGATGTTACGGTTGCGCGGAATGGCGAGCGTGTTC
The DNA here is from genome assembly GCA_011087745.1 of Hyphomicrobiales bacterium. Classification (GTDB taxonomy): domain Bacteria; phylum Pseudomonadota; class Alphaproteobacteria; order Rhizobiales; family Rhizobiaceae; genus JAALLB01. Next base: position 11,664 of record JAALLB010000025.1, read on the forward strand.
CAGACTACAGCGAAGAAGCGGCATCCAATGTTATGAAAGCCGATGAAATTGATATATTGATCGATATTGGTCTTGGCAAAGGTCATGCCAAGGTTTGGACTTGTGACCTTACAAAAGAATATGTAGCCATAAATGGTGATTACCGGAGTTAATTCTATGCTTGGATTGGCACAAGTAAGAAGACTTGAAGCAGTAAGTTTTAGGTCTTTTCCCTTAACCTCTACACATTATGATGGTACCTGGGCTATTCGCCTTACGGCTGGTCACCCTGCAAAGCGTTTGAATTCTGTCAATCCGCTTGATCCATCTGATCATGCCTATATTGATGCACGTCTTGAGCTTGCGAAGCGAAAATTTGAAAGTTTTGGACGGGAGTTGGTTTTTCGCCAATCTCCGCTAGCGCCGCCTGAATTGGAAGATATTCTCGATGACCGTGGTTGGGTTCGGTTTGATGAGAGTATTGTCATGATGCTGGATTTGGACCGAGTTGATTTATCCGAACATGTTGATCATGTGCCCATGAAAGACATTGGGTACTGGGTTGATTCATTTATACTCCGAGTCCTTGAAAATCTGATTATTTGGGGTTGACGTTTCAGG
>JAALLB010000026.1 GCA_011087745.1 Hyphomicrobiales bacterium
GAATTACCAAAAGACAATATATTGAACCGGTCAATGTTTAAGGCCGTTGGTATAAGAAGCCGAGTTTTGTTTTTGCGCCATATTTTGCAGATGCCGATCCTGACCTTGAAGTCATGGCTGGTGAGCTTGATGTTATTTTTGCCAAAATCACTGCGGATGCTGCACAGTAATTAGAACTTGTCGTCGTAGGATTTGCGCCCGATGCGGCATGCTAAAACTGTGAATGTATCGCGCTTAAATCCTGCTTTGGCTTCTGATTTCAAATCTTCAACGCTGTCGACCCACACGCCATGTCCCCCAAGCGCGTTGGCAACTGTCGGGAAGTTTGATCCTGTGAAATCAACACCCAGATTTGGGCGTTGAGAAGCGCGTTGTTTCATTTCAATTAGCGTCAGGCTTTCATCAACCAAGACACAGATGATAATTGGGATTTTATGTTCACGTAAGGTTGCAAGTTCACCCAAGCCCATTTCCATGCCAGCATCTCCCACAAATGCAATTACGGGTGTTTCCGGGCTTGCCTGTTTATAACCTGCTGCAAGCGGAACGGCGCATGCCATGGTGCATAAGGCTGATGATTGAAGCATGCCTCTTGGATGGTGACATTGCCACATTTGGCTTAGTAGAATTCTATGTGCACCGCTATCTGCGGTAACCACAGTATCGTTTGGAGAAACTTCGCGCAGTGTTTCAAAAACACGATCTGGGCCAAACTCAGAATCTGCCTTGAACATTGTTTCTAGTTCATCACGTGCAGCTGCCAATTCGCTTGAAATTGAATCCCGCTTTGGTGTCATTTCCCCAGACAACATTTCAAGTGTCGGTGCAAGTGAACCACGCAAGGTGTGGCTGACATGTTGCATTCCGTGCAAACGTGCAATGGGTGTAATCTCAATGACAGTTTTGTCCTTTGCCCATGGATTTCGCCATCCAATGCGCATTTCAATTGGATCATATCCGAGCAATAAAGTTACATCCGCCTTTTCCAGAACGGGCATAATAACTTTGTCTGCTTTTTGAGAAAGACCAACGCCGCCAAAGCTTAGGTCAGACGCATCATCGATTAATCCTTTCGCCTTATAAGAAGCTATTACCGGAATGTTGAAACGCTCGCAAAAAGCTCTGATTTCTTTTCCAGCATTTTCGTTAACAGCGTCTACACCCAGAATTGCAACCGGATGTTTGGCGCTTTCCAGAGCTTTTGCTGCCTCGACAAACATCTCATCTTTTGCGGGCGTAATTACCGGTATCGGTATTGCTCCAACATGCAGGTCTTCAGTTGAGGGACTTTCAGCAACTGAAACAGGGACGTCGATATGAACTGGGCCTGCTTGAGGTTCCTGCGATATGGTAATGGCCTTTTGTGCGATCAAGCCGCATGTTGAGGTGGTTCCTAGGAAAGTTGCCTTTGTTATTGGACGCAGCATTTGTGCGTGATCAAATACCTGGTGGGTGTAACTTTCAGCTTCAGCGCCATCAACACAGCCTGCAACAAAAATCAGTGGTACGCGGTCTTGCATGGCGTTTGCTACAACGTTGACGGCATTTGCAACGCCTGGGCCAATGGTTGCAACCAGTACTGGTGGAAAGCCATCCGCATGCCAACTGCCTTCTGCCATGAAGCCTCCGGAGTTTTCGTGCTTGATCAGAACGAACTCGATTCCTACACGATCAAAGGCATCAATGATTGCAAGAACTTCACCGCCAGGAATTCCGTAGGCACGCTTGCAACCATTTTTTGCAAGCGTTTGAGCTAACATGTCTGCGGAGGTTGGTTTTTTGTCTGTAGACATTCAATAATTCCATTTGCTTCAAGTTCGTTGAGCTTTTCCTCGCTTAGTCCAAGATGTTTGGAGAGGATTTCTCTTGTATCTTCTGCGCGCACAGGTGGCGCCTTGTTGTATTGTATGGGTGTATCGCTGAAATTGAGTGGGTTGCCGATTAATGAGACGCCATCTTTTGCATTGTCTCGATGCGCCATATTGATTGCCATTTGGCGATGCTGAATTTGTGGATCGGAGAATGTTTGAGCCAGGTCATTGACGGGTCCACAGGGGACACCCGCTACGTCCAGCGTGTTCAGCCAATGGGTTGAAGATTGCTGTTTTGTGTATTCCTCTATGAGAGGTATCAAAATTTGCCTGTTTAAAACCCGGTCCTTGTTTTTTTCAAATCTTGGGTCTGTAGCCAGTTCGCTTGCTCCGATTACTTCGCACATGCGGGTGAATTGCGCGTCATTGCCGGTAGCAATAATGAAAGATTGATCCGAAGCAGGGAAAGTACTGTAGGGAACGATCGTTGGATGCTCGTTTCCGCGTCTTGGGGGTACATCACCAGATACAAGATAACCAGCACCCTGATTGATAAGCCATGCTACCTGACAATCAAAAAGTGAGATGTCCAGATGCTGACCCTTGCCGGATGTGTGTCTGGCATTAAGCGCGGCAAGGATTGCAACGCTTGCATACATTCCGCACATGACGTCGGCGATGCCAACGCCGCATTTCATGGGTTCACCGCCATCTTCATCGGCTTTTCCTGTAAGGCTCATAATACCGCCCATGCCCTGAATCAGAAAATCATAACCGGGACGTTTTGCATAAGGACCGGTCATGCCAAATCCTGTGATGGAACAATAAATGAGTTTGGGATTAATTTTCGAAAGTGATTCATAATCAAGATTATATCGAGCCAAGTCACCCGACTTGAAATTTTCAACGAGGATATCGCAATTTGCAGCAAGTTCTTTGATTATGGACTGGCCTTCAGACTTTGTAAGATCAACGGCCACGGAGTTTTTGTTCCGATTTGCCGCAAGATAATAGGCGCTTTCAGTTGTATCATTGCCGTCTTCGTCTTTTAAAAACGGAGGTCCCCAAAACCGGGTATCATCTCCTTTTTCCGGGCGTTCGATTTTTATGATCTCTGCACCCATGTCACCAAAGAGCTGCGTGCATGTTGGTCCAGCCAAAATTCGGGACAGGTCAAGAACCTTGAGACCCTGTAACGGCCCGTGTTTTGTCTCTTGATTTGAATTCATAAACTAAAGTCTTTCTAAAAATCGCATTCAGGCATAACAGGTTGGCTAAATCTGGCAATAAAATAAATTCATATATGTAATTCATATATGACGAAGTTAGAGCTTGCAGAGGACTATTTTTCAACTTTTGGTGAAATGATTGTTATTGAAAAAACATCATTCAACTTGCCAAGCAACATCACTTTTCTGTATTGATTTCAATAATTGCAGCATTTTCGGAAATAAATTTTAATGAACCTTGTTATCACCAATGAAGCTTTGGAACGTGAGGGTAAGTTTGCTCATTCTGATTTGACCGCAAAAGGTGAACAACGTGCACGGGTTGGGCTTACCAAACTAAAAACACTATGGTTCAATACCGGAACGCTTTGTAATCTTGCCTGTGTGAATTGCTATATAGAATCAACTCCCAAGAATGATCGTCTTGTTTATCTCACCCATGCTGAGGCTGTTGCCTATTTGGATGAAATTCGTGACCATGAGTTGGGCACTGAAGAAGTCGGGATCACTGGCGGCGAACCGTTTATGAACCCTGATATTCTCGACATTATGGAAACGTCATTGGAGCGCGGCTTCAAATTGCTGGTTTTAACTAACGCTATGCGGCCGATGATGAAATGTGCCGAAGGGTTGTTGAAACTTCACGAAACCTATGGTGATCAAATGACACTTCGAGTTTCTGTTGATCACTTCAAGGCAGAGCTTCATGAAGAAGAGCGGGGACCGAATTCCTGGGAGCCGATGATGAAGGGGCTTCAATGGTTGTCTCAACACGGTTTTAATATTGATGTTGCAGGCCGTACGCGATGGGGAGAAGAAGAGCAATTGCGCGATGGGTTTGCAGCCTTCTTCAAGAAGTACGATATTGCCGTAGATGCACATGAAAAAAAGCGCCTTATTTTATTTCCTGAAATGGAAGACAATGATGATGTTCCAGAAATTACGACTGCTTGTTGGGGTATATTGGGTGTTAATCCTGCAGACATGATGTGTGCATCTTCTCGAATGGTTGTGAAGCATAAGGGTGATGCTAAACCTTCTGTTCAGGCTTGCACCTTGCTTGCCTATGACCAACAATTTAACCTGGGTAATACACTGAAAGATGCATCTCAACCTGTGCCCTTAAACCACCGTTTTTGTTCCAAATTTTGCGTGCTTGGTGGCGGTGCATGTAGTGTGAAAGATTAAGTAATGCTTGCAATTATTGGTGGTACCGGTCTTTATGATATTCACGGTGTTGAGCTCGTTTCAGAGCAGGAAATTGACACGCCATTTGGCAAGCCTTCTGCGCCTGTAAAAACCTTGCGTGCAGGTGACAAGGAATTTTTATTCTTGCCACGTCATGGTGCGGGGCACGCCTTTTTGCCCCATGAAATCAACTATCGTGCAAACATTTTTGCTTTAAAAAAAGCTGGTGCGCGTTTGGTTGTTGGGTTTTCTGCGGTGGGTAGTTTGCAAGAGGAAATTGCCCCTGGTGATTTCACAGTTCCCTCGCAATATCTAGATTTGACCAAGGGCAAACGGGAGTATACTTTTTTTGGCAGCGGAATTGCTGCGCATGTTTCTACAGCTATTCCAACTTGTCCGGATTTATCCTCCTGGATTGCCAGTGTTGCCAAAGCCAATGGAACGACGCTTCATACTGACAAGACTTATGCTTGCGTTGAGGGGCCCCGTCTTGGCACAAAGGCTGAGAGCTTCTTTATGCGAGGCGCAGGGTGTGATCTTGTTGGCATGACCAATGTGCCGGAAGTGTTTCTGGCACGAGAAGCTCAGCTATCCTATGCAACAATTTGTATTGCAACAGATTATGATTGTTGGCTTGAAGACCCAGAACAACATGTAACAGTACAGGCAGTGATTGAACGGTTTGGTGCCAGCCTCGAAAAGGCAAAGGGTCTATTGATGGAGATGTTGAAAACTCCACTGCCCGTGGTCGACGAAGAATATCGCAAGGCACTTGCTATGGCTGTACTTACGCCAGACAGTGCCCTGGATAAAAATCAACTTGCCATGCTTGAAGTACTAAGAGCCTAAATGATTTCGGTTATCATTCCACTCGCGCCTGATGAGGAGATGTGGAAGGAACTTGTTCCACAACTTTCAAACTTGCCTGATCAATCGGAAATTCTGCTCGTTGTTGGCATTGGCGAAAGTGCCGATGTTTCTGATTTTGAGAATGTACGGGTTGTTGAAGGTTCTGAGGGCAGGGCGGGGCGCATGAATTCTGGTGCTGCAAAGGCAAAGCACGATTTTTTGTGGTTTCTGCATGCAGATAGCAGGTTGGCGGCAAATACAGTTGATAAATTGACAGCTGCTTACGATCCGGAATCTCGAGGGCTGTATTATAATGATTTAAAGTTCCTGGATGATGGTCCCAAGCTGATCAAGCTCAATGAATTGATGGTGCGCTGGCGTTCCAATTTTTTGAAGATACCGTTCGGTGATCAGGGTTTTGCAATATCAAAAGAGTTATTTGTTGAACTTGGCGGGTATCGTGAAGATTTGCCCTTCGGTGAAGATCATGTTTTCACGTGGAAAGTGAAACAAGAAGGTTATCCAATCAAACCTACAGGCGGTACCATCCACACATCTGCCAGAAAATATAAAAAAGGCGGATGGGGCAAAGTTACTGCACTTCATGTTTGGCTAACAATAAAACAAGGTTGTCCTGAGTTTTTGATTTGGATCTGGAAGAAATTTTTATGAAATGCGCAATTGCAGTTTTCGCCAAGACAATTGGATTGTCACCGGTAAAGACCAGACTAGCTGCTGGTATCGGGCAGACGAAAGCTGAAGAATTTTATCGGTTGAGTGTTTCGTGTATAGAAGCGGTTCTTCAAAAAGTTGCAGCAGAAAATTCATATACTTTTCCTCACTGGGTGTTAGCTGAAGAGGAGGGGCCCGCAAGATTTGAATCTAAGTCATTTCCCGCTTCGTGGACTGGCAATGGAAGGCTGGGCGACCGGTTGGCTAAGGTTAGCCAAAGGTTCTTGAAGAACCATGATGCTGTGATCCTAGTGGGAACTGATAGCCCACAGATGGCACCAAATCAGATTTTAGAAATTGTGGGGGAACTTGGCAATAATCGACCTAACCAACATGTTGTTGGCCCGGCAACTGATGGTGGGTTTTGGCTTTGGGGTTCACGCGAAGCTATGCCTCTAGAGGTCTGGCAAAATGTTGCCTATAGCGCTGAAACAACTTTGGAAGAGCTCATCAAAGCTACAAAGGATCATGGACACAGTGTTTCCATGGGCCATGAATTGCAGGATGTTGATGTGTTCGAAGACCTTGCAACGTTGCAGCTGACGCTTGAGCAGAAAGGTAGTGATCTACTTTCTGCCCAAGCGAATTTGTTAAAGTGGTTGCAAGAAAATACCTCTACTTTTCAGGGATAAGCCCTTTGGGCGTAAATCTGAGCACCAGAAGAAGAATAATACCCATCATCATCAATCGCATATGCGCTGCTGACTTTAACAGATGAGCCCGCAAGTCGCTATCGTCAGCCATGCCGGATGTTATTAGATCCATGAACCACAGGCCGATCGGTTCTGCTTCAATCCAGAAGAACCAAACGACAAAGCCGCCAAGTATAGCTCCCCAGTTATTACCTGAACCCCCTACAATAACCATTACCCAGATTAAGAATGTAAAACGAAGAGGTTGGTAGGATGCAGGTGTAAACTGGCCATCCAGCGTGGTTAGCATTGCACCTGCGATGCCAACAACTGCGGAGCCCAAAATGAAAACTTGCAGATGGCGACCTTTAACATCTTTTCCCATGGCTTCTGCCGCTGTTTCATTGTCGCGAATAGCGCGCATCATGCGACCCCAAGGAGAGTTCAATGCCTTTTCTGAAAGGTATAAAACGATCAACAAGACTACTGTGAACAAACAAGCATAGGAGAGTTTTACGATAATTGATGAAAACTCAACGATATCAAATCCCCAATTGGCAGCCATCTCTTTGAAATAGGTTGATTTTTGCATGTCTACTTCATAAGGAACTGGACGAGGGAGACCGGAAACATTTTTCACGCCACGTGTTAGCCAGTCTTCATTTTTCATCATTGCAACGATAATTTCTGAAATACCAAGCGTTGCAATTGCAAGATAATCTGAGCGAAGTCCCAGCGATATTTTACCAACTAACCATGCTGCACCAGCAGCAAATGCACCACCTACCAGCCAGGACAACATGATTGGCAACCCAAGTCCGCCAAGGTTGCCGGTAGCGGCAGAGTCTGTGCTTTCAATTGCATCAACAGCTGGATCGAAAAACGAGCGAGCAATAAAATATCCAACAATACCAACGAGCGTAATTACCAGCGTTCGTGTGCCGCCACTCATCTTGAAATAGGCCCAAGTGATAGCAGCAATTGTTATCGCTGCGCACAGCATGCCCATTAAAATACCACTGCCTCCAGCTGCCCAGGCTGCAGGAACCGGTTGGGTGGAAACCAGGACACCGGCAACGCCGCCCAGTGCTGCAAAGCCCATTACACCGACGTTTAACAGTCCGGCATATCCCCATTGTATGTTTACCCCCAGCGACATGATCGCAGAAATTATGCAGAGGTTGAGAATTGCCAATGATAATGACCAACTTTGAGACAGGCCAACGATGAGGAATAATGTTGCCATTAGTCCAAACATTCCAATATTTCGCCAGTTTATGGTCATATCGTTTGCCCCCTGAATATACCCGTCGGTCGAACCAGAAGTACGATGACGAGAATTGCAAATGAGACCGCGAATTTATAATCCGTTGAAAGCAGTTGCACGAGGCCCTCTGGTGCCCAGCTTTCAGGAACCAGATATCCAATGACCCGTTTATAGGCAAAGGTTACGGCAACCTCAGAGAAAGCAATAACAAATCCACCGGCGATAGCCCCAATTGGACTACCTAACCCTCCAACAATTGCAGCAGCAAATATTGGTAGTAGAATTTGCAGGTAAGTGAAGGGTTTAAAGCTTTTATCAAGGCCGTAAAGCGTGCCCGCAATTGTTGCCAGCACGGCTGTTAAGATCCAGGCAATCATAACAACGCGGTCAGGGTTGATGCCTGAAAGCAGTGCCAAATCTTCATTGTCTGAATAAGCGCGCATGGATTTACCCGTGCGTGTTTTGGTCAGGAACCAGAAGAGGGCAGCAACACAAATAACAGTCACACCGATGGTAATGCCTTGGGTCATTTTAAAAGCCAAACCCTGATCAAGGCCCGTCATTTCCTTGAACTCACGAGCTGTAATCAGGAAGCGCGATCCATCGGTGAAAATACGATCATCGGGGCCAATTATGAAGCGAATTAAACCGTTGTAAAGGAACATCACACCCAGAGACGCAATGAGATAAATCACAAGTGTGGATTTTTGTTTTCGGTAGAATTTATAAACGAGCCTATCGGTTCCCAGCACTAAAAGAATGGCTGCCAGAATGCCAATGGGCATTGCAAGGAGTGCGGTTGGTATCGGACCAAGGCTTATGCCGTTTGATTGTAAAAACCAGGTTGTTAGAATTGTGAACATCGTGCCAAAAGCCATGGTCTCACCATGAGCGAAATTTGAAAATCGCAGGATGCCGTAAATCAATGTTACACCCAATGCGCCAAGTGCTAACTGACTGCCATAGGCCAAGCCAGGAATAACGAGGAAGTTTAGAAGGATAACAACGGCATTTAGAAAATCAGTCATTTTTCTTAACCTCCCAGGAATGCTTTACGGACTTCCGGGTCAGCCATCAATGCTTCGCCTGTATCCGTGTATCGGTTTCTGCCTTGGACAAGGACATAACCCTTGTCAGCAATGTTGAGTGCTTGTTTTGCGTTTTGTTCCACCATCAAAATAGCAATGCCGGTTTTGGCGGTTTCTATAATGCGATCAAATAGTTCATCCATGACAATGGGAGATACGCCTGCTGTTGGTTCATCCAACATCAAGACTTTGGGTTGTGTCATCAGAGCACGGCCGACAGCTACTTGTTGGCGCTGACCGCCTGACAATTCACCTGCGGGTTGTTTTCGCTTTTCTTTAAGAATTGGAAAGAGCTCAAAGACCTGTTCCATGGTGCCGGCGATATCATCATCGCGTATGAAGGCACCCATTTCCAGATTTTCTTCAACGGTCATGGTTGTGAAAACATTGCTGGTTTGCGGTACAAACCCCATGCCTTTTTGAACTCGGGCTTGAGGAGAAAGGGAAGTGATTTCCTCACCATCCATCATTACCCGTCCTGTGTGGATGTTGAGCATTCCGAAGACTGCTTTCATTGCTGTGGATTTGCCAGCACCATTTGGTCCTACCACCACAGCGATTTCACCCTTTTCGACACCAATAGTACAGTCATGCAAGATGTCTGCACCTCTGCCATATCCACCTGTCATGTTTTCACCAATCAGGAATGCCATTATGCTGAATCCTTCTTTGGTTTGTTTTTCAATCCAGTTCCCAGATAAGCTTCAATTACTTCTTCATTGTTTTTAACTTCTTCAGCCGTACCCTGCGCCAGCACTTTACCTTCGGCCATACAGATGACCGGGTCGCACAAACGTGAGATGAACTCCATGTCGTGTTCAATCATGCAGAAAGTATAACCGCGCTCTTTATTGAGACGCAGAATTGCATCGCCGATTGTATTCAGCAGTGTTCGGTTCACACCAGCACCCACTTCATCCAGGAAAACAATTTTTGCATCGACCATCATTGTGCGGCCAAGCTCGAGTAATTTTTTCTGACCACCAGAAAGATTGCCGGCCAGTTCATCAGCCACGTGCGGGATTTCTAGAAATTCAATAACTTCATTCGCTTTGGTTCGAATGGTTTCTTCTTCTTCGCGGACTCTTTTTGGTTTGGTCCAGGTGCTGATGAGGCTTTCACCTGATTGGCTACCAGGAACCATCATGAGATTTTCGCGAACCGTGAGAGTTGAAAATTCGTGAGCGATTTGAAAGGTACGTAAAAGACCTTGAGCAAAAAGCTCATGTGGGGTTAGGCCAGTAATGTCCTTGCCATCCAGAAAAACTTTACCTGATGTTGGTTTGTGTAAACCTGCAATCACATTGAACAGTGTTGTTTTACCAGCGCCATTTGGACCAATTAGCCCGGTAATGGATCCTGTTTCAATGGTAAGTGATGCGCCATCTACTGCGCGAATGCCGCCAAAATGTTTGTGAATGTCCTCAACGACAATCATGTCGTTATCCCCCGATATGAAAACGGCCCGGGTTGAACCGAGCCGTTTTGCAATTTTTAAACCTTAGCGGAATTTCGCTGTTGTGTTCTTTTGGCCATCGACCAAAATTTCACGATAGTTACCAGCGCTTTCACCACCACCGATAAGCTCAACTGCTGTTGCGCCTACGTAGTCGATTTCTTTGCCAGCTGCGATAAGCTCCAGGCCTTTAGCAAGTTCACCTGGAAGAATTTCTTCGCCTGGTGCGTTTGCAACGTCCATGATTTTGCCTTTGAAGTCATTTGAGTTTGATGACTTGGCAGCTTGCATCGCAAGCATGATAAGTGCAGCAGCGTCATATGATTCAGCTGAGAAAGCGTCAGTTTTTACGCCTTGAGCCTTAGCCATCTCGTCAAAAATTTCAGCGCCTTTGCTGTCCGTACCTGGTACCGTACCGTATGAGCCGTTTAGTGCATCGCCGATAGCAACTGGAAGTGAATCACCGATCATGCCGTCTGGAAGAACGAAAGTATCAAATGCACCTGAGTCCAATGATGCCTGGATTACGCCTTTACCACCTTGGTCAAGATAACCAGAAACGATAAGAACTTCACCACCAGCTTGTGCAAGTGCACCAACTTCAGCAGAGTAATCACCTTTACCATCTTCGTGTGCAGCAGAGATTGTTACTTTACCACCAGTTTCTTCGTAGTTTTTCTGAATAGATTCAGCCAAACCCTTACCGTAGTCGTTGTTTGTGTATGTAATCGCTACTGACTTAACGCCCTTGTCATTAAGGATGTCAGAGATAACTTTACCTTGACGTGCATCAGATGGTGCTGTGCGGAAAAACAGGCCGTCATCTTCTGCTGTTGAAAGAGCAGGTGATGTTGCAGATGGAGAAACCATTACAATGCCGTTTGCACGGGCAACGTTTTGAAGGATCGCGCCAGTAACGCCAGAACAGTCAGCGCCCATGATTGCAACTACTTTGTCTGAAGTGATTAGACGTTCTGCAGCAGCTGTTGCAGCAGCACTATCAACACAAGTTGAGTCACCGCGAATTGAAACAACGGTTGAGCCATCAAGAAGCTTGCCTGAATCTGATACTTCTTTCATTGCCATTTCAGCGCTGTCAGCCATTGGGCCTGTTAGCGACTCAATTGGGCCAGTATAACCCAGAATTGTTCCAATTTTGATTTCTTCTGCAAATGCAGCAGATGACATCATTGTGGTAGCAGCAAGTGCTATAATCAGTTTTTTCATAATTTCCTCCCAAGGAAAAATTAAAATAAATACATTTATCCAGTCTGTCGCCAGATTAATGAAATAGTTTTAGAGGAACTTTTTTGAAAATTCCATAGTTTAAATTTATGTATACCCATCCTACTCCAAAACCCGAATGTTTTGGTGTGATATGATACGA
>JAALLB010000027.1 GCA_011087745.1 Hyphomicrobiales bacterium
GTATCATATCACACCAAAACATTCGGGTTTTGGAGTAGGATGGGTATAAAGGAATAGAAAAGTTAAAAGGCCATCTTGCGATGTTACTTTTTGCTTTTCTTATTGCTGGCTCATTTTCCATTGGGCATCTAGCAGCACCCTTCATTGACCCAATAGCGTTAAATGCTATTAGATTTATGGTTGCTGTGTTGTTCATGGGAACAATAGCATTCGTCGCCAGAAAAAATTCTCCATTGATTATTGAAGCGCCATGGAGGTTCTTAATTCTGGGTGCCCTGACAACAGCATTCTTTGTCACCATGTTTATTGCCCTACAAATCACCACGCCGATTTCTACAAGTGCTGTGTTTACATTGATTCCCTTTATGGGCGCTGGATTTGGCTGGCTCCTTCTAAGACAAAACACCGCTTCGATTGTTCTAATAAGCCTGGCGATTTCTGCGGCCGGAGCAATTTGGGTAATATTTCGCGGCGATATGCAGGCAATGCTGAATTTTGATATCGGCAAAGGAGAATTGATATTTTTTGGAGGTTCGATTGCTTATGCAGCCTATGCCCCATTAGCCAATAAATTCAGCAGAGGTGAGCCGCTTCTACACTTTACATTTATGGTGTTTTTGGGAACCCTGCTTTGCCTATTTATGTGCGGGAACTCAAAAATTTTTCAAACAGACTGGTTTGCCCTTCCTGTCATTGTTTGGATTGCCATTGGTTATCTGGCAGTTTTTCCGACTGCGGCTACATTCTTTCTTCTGCAGTTTGCGACTATGCGGCTACCAGCATCAAAAGTGTATTCGTATGGGTATCTAACACCGAGCATTGTTATTTTATACGAAGGATTGTTGGGACATGGCTGGGCTAACCCGGTAATTCTACTAGGAGCCGTAGTCACCGCCATGGGGCTTTTGGTGATGGCTTTTGCACCGGATTCTTGAGTTATTTTTGAGGCTTGAGCCCATTAACATAGAGCTGATCCAAAAACCTTGCCGCATCTTCAAACCTGCCTGGACCTGATTGCTTCGGCCCGAGCACTGCTTTTACCTGAACGTCAAAGTCAGCATAATGTTGGGTAGTTGCCCATATTGAAAAAATCAAATGATAGGGATCACATTTTGCAAGTTTTCCTGCCTTGATCCACGAAGTGATTACTGCAGCCTTTTCATCAACCAGCTTTTTCAAGTCCTTCAGTTCATCATGAACTCTAGGTGCGCCTTGCAAGATTTCATTGGCAAAAAGCCGAGATTCCCTTGGAAAGTCCCGCGACATTTCCAATTTTCTTCTCATATAACTTTGAATTTCTGATAACGGCTCACCATCGGGGTCAATTTTGCGAAGTGGGTCCAGCCATTTATCCAAGAGCTGGTCGATCAAGATACGGATGATCGCTTCTTTGCTATTGAAATAATAGAGTAAATTCGGTTTTGACATTCCGGATATTTCAGCGATTTGATCTACCGTTGACCCTCGAAATCCATGCTGAGAGAAAATATCCAGAGCGCCATTCAAAATTTTAATTTCGTTTTTTTGCTGAATTCGAGTGCGTTTTTTTGTTTTGGCAGATCTGGGGTTAGACAAAATGACCTCTATTAATTTGAACACAAGAAAGAGTTGTGAATTAATCTTCTTGAAATTGCATTTTTCACCTTGAGAGTCGATGCAAAACCTGTAATATTTACCAGACGGTAAAAAATTTCAAGTTTGCATATCTTGGGAGGGATAAAAACATGGCTGCACCGGGAGAAAACCTTCGTATCGATGGTGATAGACTTTGGGACACAATCCATGAAATAGCAAAAATTGGCCCTGGCATAGCTGGGGGCAGCAATCGGCAAACTGTTACCGATGAAGATGCAGAAGGCCGTGCCTTGTTTCAATCTTGGTGTGAAGATGCGGGTCTGGCAATGGGCGTTGATCAGATGGGAACCATGTTCATGCACCGTGAGGGAACCGACCCAGACGCTCTCCCCGTCTATGTCGGTTCCCATTTGGATACTCAGCCAACTGGTGGACGTTATGATGGTGTCTTAGGTGTTTTGGCCGGACTGGAAATTGTCAGAACACTGAATGATCTCAATATCAAAACCAAGCACCCCATTGTGGTAACAAATTGGACAAATGAAGAAGGCACGCGATTTGCTCCAGCCATGATGGCATCTGGAGTATTTGCCAAGGAGTTCACCCAAGATTGGGCTTATGCGAAAGAAGATGCCGACGGCAAAACATTTGGCGATGAACTAACCCGAATTGGTTGGCGGGGTGAAGAAGAAGTGGGCACTCGCGACATGCATGCATTCTTCGAATTGCATATTGAACAGGGACCTATTCTTGAAGCGGAAAATAAGGATATTGGTGTCGTAACCCACGGCCAGGGTCTTTCCTGGACCCAAGTTACAATCACCGGTAGAGAAAGCCATACTGGTTCAACGCCAATGCCGATGCGTAAAAATGCTGGGCTTGGCATGGCACGCGTTTTGGAACTTGTTGATGAAATTGCCTGGAGCCATAAACCCGATGCTGTTGGTGCAGCTGGACATATTGATGTCTATCCAAATTCCCGCAATGTTATTCTTGGAAAAGCGGTATTCACTGTTGATTTGCGTTCACCCCAACTGGATGTGATTGAGGATATGGAAAAGCGCCTGGCAGTTGGAGCAAAGGAAATTTGCGACGCTATGGGTTTGGAAGTTGAACTGGAAAAAGTTGGTGGATTTAATCCGGTTGAATTTGATGAAAAATGTGTGACAGCAGTTCGCGATGCCGCTGAGCGCTTAGGTTATTCACACCGCAATCTGGTTTCAGGCGCAGGACATGATGCCTGCTGGATCAACCAGTGCGCACCAACCGCGATGGTCATGTGTCCGTGCGTTGATGGCCTAAGCCATAATGAAGCAGAGAAAATCTCTAAAGAATGGTCGACAGCGGGAGCAAAAGTGTTGTTCCATGCAGTGGTCGAAACCGCAGAAATCGCGGGGTAAGGAAAAGATATGTCTATTACAACGATCAAGAACGGAACCATCGTAACCGCTGACTTGACTTACAAGGCGGATGTACAAATTGAAGGCGGTGTTATAACCGCCATAGGTCCAAACCTTTCTGGTGTAAATGAACTGGATGCAACAGATTGCTATGTTATGCCAGGTGGCATTGATCCACACACCCATCTCGAAATGCCGTTCATGGGCACCTACTCATCTGATGATTTTGAATCTGGCACCCGTGCTGCTCTTTCAGGTGGCACAACCATGGTAATTGATTTTGCCCTACCCGCTCCTGGTCAATCGCTTCTGGAAGCAATCCAGATGTGGGACAATAAATCCACTAGAGCGAACTGTGATTATTCCTTCCACATGGCAATCACATGGTGGAGTGAGCAGGTTTTCAACGAGATGGAAACTGTTGTTAAAGACAAGGGAATAAACTCGTTCAAGCACTTCTTAGCTTATAAGGGTGCTTTGATGGTGAATGACGATGAACTTTATTCCTCGTTCCAACGCTGCGCTGAACTTGGAGCAACTCCGATGGTTCATGCCGAGAACGGTGATGTAGTCGCTGAACTTTCCGCCAAACTTTTGGCAGACGGCAACAATGGTCCTGAAGCGCATGCCTATTCCCGTCCTCCGCAAGTAGAGGGCGAAGCTACCAACCGTGCGATCATGATCGCTAATATGGCTGGTGCACCTTTATATGTTGTACACACTTCCTGTGAAGACAGTCACGAAGCAATTCGACGGGCTCGCCAACAAGGAAAACGGGTTTGGGGTGAGCCGCTCATTCAACATTTAACACTGGATGAGAGTGAGTATTTCAACAAGGACTGGGATCATGCAGCACGTCGCGTCATGTCTCCTCCTTTCCGAAACAAACAGCATCAAGATTCACTATGGGCTGGTTTACAAGCTGGCTCACTTTCCGTTGTGGCAACAGACCACTGCGCCTTCACAACTGAACAAAAGCGTTATGGCGTTGGTGATTTTACCAAAATTCCAAACGGCACAGGCGGACTTGAAGATCGCATGCCGATGCTTTGGACATACGGTGTTGCAACAGGCCGGATAACCATGAACGAGTTTGTAGCGGTTACTTCGACTAATATTTCGAAAATTATGAACATGTACCCGAAAAAGGGCGCAGTGCTTGTTGGCTCTGATGCTGATCTTGTTGTTTGGGATCCTAGCAAGGAAAAAACCATTGAAGCTGGCAACCAGCAAAGTGCAATTGACTACAATGTATTTGAAGGCAAACACGTAAAAGGCTTACCACGCTATACTCTTTCTCGCGGACATGTCTCTGTGATGGATGGCGAAGTTCAAACGCAGGAAGGCCATGGTAAATTTATTAAGCGTGAAGCAAATGGAACTGTAAACAAGGCCCTATCCACTTGGAAAGAATTGACAAACCCAACACCGGTAAAACGAACTGGTATTCCGGAAAGTGGGGTTTAATCGGCCTATATGTCTAATACAGTTGTTTCAACGCAAAACCTGAATCTAACATTTGAAACAAATGATGGTCCGGTTCATGCACTAAAGGATATCAATCTTACTGTAGAGAAAGGTGATTTTGTTTCCTTTATTGGGCCATCCGGTTGCGGGAAAACCACTTTCTTGCGCGTCATTGCTGACCTTGAAAAACCAACAGGTGGGACAATTTCTGTTAATGGGATGACGCCAGAACAAGCTCGGCAGGCCCGCGCTTACGGCTATGTTTTTCAAGCAGCATCCCTATTACCATGGCGCACAATTGAAAAAAACATTGCGGTTCCCCTGGAAATAATGGGGCTTTCAAAAGCTGATCAAGACAAAAAAATATCAGGCGTACTCTCTCTGGTCGACCTTAGTAACTTTGGCAAGAAATATCCTTGGCAACTATCCGGCGGAATGCAACAGCGCGCATCAATTGCGCGTGCGTTAGCATTTGATGCTGATTTACTTTTGATGGATGAACCCTTCAGCGCTTTGGATGAAATTGTTAGGGACCACCTTAATGAACAGCTACTGAAGCTGTGGGATACGACAAATAAAACCATTTGCTTTGTGACACACTCGATACCGGAAGCGGTTTATCTGTCTACCAAGATTGTTGTGATGTCTCCACGGCCCGGCCAAATATATGATGTTATTGAATCAACATTACCCAGAGAACGTCCGCTCGACATTCGTGAGAGCCAGGAGTTCCTGGATATCGTTGCGCGGGTCCGAGATGGATTAAAGGCAGGTCATTCCTATGATGACTAAGAACGGAAAAACCATACCCGTACTTACAGTCGTCTTGGCCATCATCGCCATATGGTACGCAAGTGTTGTTATGATGAATACCCCTTTTGTTTATGATCAAGCAGAACGGGCAAAGGTAGAGCCACCAGCATTTTCAGAGCTTATTTCTAAAACCATGGCGCAGGAGCGACCTGTTTTACCTGCTCCGCATCAGGTTGCTGAAGAAATTTATAAAACAACTGTCCTAAAAAAAATCACTTCGAAGCGATCATTAATCTACCATTCGTGGATCACACTTTCCGCCACCATGCTTGGGTTTATCATAGGTACCGCTCTTGGTATCGCGTTAGCGGTTGGCATTGTGCACAACAAGGCAATGGATAAATCTGTGATGCCTTGGGTTATCACCTCCCAAACAATCCCTATTCTGGCCATCGCTCCAATGATCATAGTTGTATTAAATGCAGCGGGTATTTCCGGCCTTTTACCCAAGGCATTGATTTCAACTTATCTATCCTTCTTCCCGGTCGTTGTTGGAATGGTCAAAGGTCTTCGTTCGCCTGATTCAGCGTAACTTGATCTAATGCACACTTACAACGCTTCAACCTCACAAACTTTTTGGAAACTTCGCTGGCCGTCTTCCATGCCATATCTGTTTACTTCGCTGAAAATTGCTGTCGCGATTTCTTTGGTTGGCGCCATTGTTGGTGAAATGCCAACCGGCGCAGTTGCAGGGCTTGGAGCACGCTTGCTCGCAGGATCTTATTATGGGCAAACCATACAGATCTGGTCAGCTCTGTTCATGGCTGCAGCGCTGGCTGCTGTGCTCGTTATGTTGGTTGGGTGGGCCCATAATTATGTTTTGAAACGCATGGGCGAAAAACCTGAAGGAGCAATTGCATGACGCTAGTTCTTGTTGCTCTTGTTTTCTGGATTGCCATGTGGTGGCTCAATCAACGACTGGTTGCTGTTGATACAGGCTTTAATCATTCCCTTGCTAGATCAATCAATTTTGCTGTGCCTCTCATATTCGGGGTTACACTACTGGTTGTTTGGGAACTCGTTGTGCGAGAGTTGCAAATCCCGTTTGTATTATTACCGCCCCCTTCCATGATCGGAGCGCGGATTGCTTCGTCATTGCCAACGCTTTGGGCTGACTTTCAACAAACGTTCTTAAAAGCAGTTCTTGCTGGATATATTTTGGGCTGTGGCTCCGGTTTTATTGTTGCGCTGCTCATAGACCGATCCTCATTTTTACAACGAGGTCTTTTGCCTCTTGGAAATTTTGTATCAGCGCTTCCAATCGTTGGCGTTGCTCCAATAATGGTGATGTGGTTTGGTTTCGACTGGCACTCAAAGGCTGCTGTTGTTGTGATCATGACCTTCTTCCCAATGTTGGTGAATACTGTACAGGGATTGGCCGCTGCAAATCATATGGAACGTGATTTGATGAATACTTACGCTGCATCCTGGTGGCAAACGTTAACCAAATTGCGATTGCCAGCGGCGGCACCATTTATTTTCAACGCATTAAAAATTAATTCTACACTTGCGCTCATTGGTGCAATTGTGGCTGAATTCTTTGGAACACCTATTGTCGGCATGGGCTTTCGTATTTCTAAGGAAGTGGGACGTATGAATGTCGATATGGTGTGGGCAGAGATAGCGGTAGCAGCACTTGCTGGTTCCGCATTTTATGGCAGTGTGGCGCTTGCTGAACGAGCCGTCACATTTTGGCATCCATCTATCCGGGCAAGTCGCAATTGACGCCGGACACAACAGGGAGACTATGAAATGAATAAACTCACTCTTCTCTTAACAGCAACTGCACTGTCCTTGTCTGCTATGGCAGCACAAGCAGCAGACAAAGTAACCCTACAACTCAAGTGGGTAACACAAGCACAGTTTGCAGGTTATTACGTTGCAAAAGACAAAGGCTTTTATGAAGCAGAAGGTATCGATATTGAAATCAAGCCGGGCGGCCCAGATATTGCACCTGCACAAGTTCTTGCAGGCGGTGGTGCAGATGTGGTTCTTGACTGGATGCCATCTGCATTGGCAACCCGTGAAAAAGGCGTACCGCTGGTCAACATTGCCCAACCGTTCAAGTCTTCAGGCATGATGCTAACTTGCCGCAAGGATTCAGGTATTACATCACCAGCTGACTTTAAAGGTAAAACACTTGGTGTTTGGTTCTTTGGTAATGAATATCCATTCCTTTCCTGGATGAGCAAGCTTGGCATCAAAACAGATGGTTCTGAAGGCGGTGTAAAAGTTCTCAAACAAGGGTTTAACGTGGACCCGATCCTTCAAAAACAAGCAGCTTGTGTATCCACCATGACATACAATGAATACTGGCAGATCATTGATGCAGGCCTTTCTGCTGATGACCTGATCACTTTCAAATATGAAGACGAAGGCGTCGCCACATTGGAAGACGGCATCTATGTATTGGAAGACAACCTCAAAGACGCTGCTTTCAAAGACAAGATGGTACGTTTCGTTCGCGCTTCCATGAAGGGCTGGAAATATGCTGAAGAAAATTCTGATGAAGCAGCTGATATCGTGCTCGAAAATGATGCTTCTGGTGCACAAACAGAAAAACATCAAAGACGCATGATGGGTGAAATTGCAAAACTTACAGCCGGATCAAACGGTGCTTTGAGTGAAGCAGATTATGACCGTACCGTAGCAACATTGTTGTCTGCAGGTTCAGATCCAGTTATCACAAAAAAACCTGAAGGTGCTTGGACATCAGCGATTACTGATGAAGCTTTGAAATAAGAAACATTGCTTATCAAAATTAAATATCGAAAGGCGGCACGTTGCCGCCTTTTTCTTTATAAAATATCAAGTTCGAGGCCCTATCTTTGCGGCCCCTCATAATATGGAAGACTATCTGTTCTTGGAGTGTATTCGCCTGAGTTTGCACGACTCTCGACATAGGCTTGAATTTCTTCCAGCGGTGCGAACCAGACATCTTTTGTTTCCAGGGTCTTTTCAAGCCATTGTTCAACCAAACGCCAGCGTGCCAATCGCCCTGTCAAAAATGGATGCACGATGAGCATGAAGAAGCCACCTGCTTCGTATTGAGCATCGAACTCTTCCCAGAAAGCTTGCAGACCTGCTGATGGGCCGCGGACTGGCATCATGTATCCAATCTCGTCATAGTGCGCGAAAGGTCGCCAATCATCCGTTCCCCAGTGAACTGGCATCTCATATAGTTCGCCCTGTTTAGTCTTCATTCTATATGGAATATCGTCCGCCATCAGGGATGAATCATATTTAAACTCATGCTCAATCAGCAAATCGATTACTTCTTGAGTGACATTGTAAACAGGGGCTCGGTACCCTCTTGGTTTTCCGCCCACAACTTTGGTGTAAGAAGCCAATGCTTTTTCAATCCACTCTCGTTGATTGCCAGCGGTTGCAATTGGATCTTCATGGATCCAGCCGTGATGCCCAACTTCATGGCCATCCTTTAGAATTGTTTCTACCGTGTCTGCATATTGTTCGATGCACCAACCAGGAATGAAGAATGACTGCTTAAGGCCAAACTTTTTATAAGTTTCCAGGATCCTCGGAATGGCAACAGTTGGACCATACTTGCCCATTGTAATTGGGTACAAACGATCAAAGCTGTCATTTGGTTTAGCTACATGGATCAAACTGTCAGCGTCCATATCAAATGTTATTGCGCAAGCACATTTAGCCCCGTTTGGCCATGGAATTGGATTTTGTATCATCGGCTATCCTTCCAAAATATGTGTGCGGCTTGCAGACCAACTGAGATACAGTTGTTGGCTCGATTTTAAATCGATCTTGCTGAGTTCACGTTCTTGAACCTGTGTTTTAAATTCTGTTCCATCTGCAGATTCCAGAAACAGCGTTACAACTGAACCAATGAATTCTTCAGATATTAAGGTCAAAGGTACAATGTTTTCTCGAGCACTTGCACCTTTAGGTTTTGCGGCATGTAGATGAACAAAATCTGCTGACACAGCAAAACTAACTAGATCATTCTTTTTGAGAGCAAGACCCTTCTTGGGTTTTAACTTGAATTTACCTGCTGCAGCATCCAGGTGAATTGTATCTTTTTCAACCTTGCTGACCTTGCCGGATATGATGTTATTTCGGCCAACAAACTCAGCGACAAATTGTGTCTTTGGATTTCTGTAAATCTCCTTGGACGCACCCATCTGGGCGACTTCACCCTGCCCCATGATTATAACCCGATCAGCCATCGCAAAGGCTTCGGATTGCGAGTGCGTTACATAAACAAAGGTAATTCCCAACTCTCGCTGCAAGCGTGTCAGGACCTGTTGCATGCGAATGACCAAATGTGCATCCAGGGCCGAAAGTGGTTCATCCAGCAATAGCAACTCTGGCTCTGTTACCAGTGCACGGGCAAGTGCTACGCGTTGTCTTTGACCACCCGAAAGCTGTGAGATATCACGATCCGCAAATTCAGCTATTTCCATTTTGCCAAGCCATTCCTCCGACTTGGCACGACGAGAACCTGCATCCATTCCTCGCATTTTTAATCCAAATTCAACATTCTACCGAACATTGAGAAATGGGAAAAGTGCCAACGATTGCCAAACAAGCGGCGTATCCCGTTCATTGGCCTTCAACTCATTTACTCGTTTACCATTGATGCGTATTTCACCTTCGTCCGGTTGATCTAGGCCGGCCAACATTCTCAAGCTGGTTGTCTTGCCACAACCAGATGGCCCCATGATCGCGATGAACTCACCTCTTTGAATTTCAAAGCTTACGTCTTTGACCGCTGTAAAATCACCAAAGCGTTTGGTTACATTTTCAAACTCGACTAGCGGATTACTCATTACGCTTCACTCTCTTTATTTGATCTTGCCATGAAGAAAATCTGTGCGGCTATTACCAACGTCATGGACGTCAGGAATACGAAACTGCCTATTGCGTTGACGCGGGGATCAATATTACCTTGAACGATTTCCAGGATAACTACCGGAATAGTTTTATTTAATCCAGAGACGAACCAAGCCACTGCGAATTCATCAAATGACACCGCAGCCGTTAAACAAAGTGCCGATATAATTGCCGATTTTGCAAATGGTAAAATCACGTGCCGCATGGCGCCCCATTCATTGGCCCCCAAATTCCAGGCATCAGCTTCCAGACTTTCATTCATTTGCGATAAACGCAGACGAATAATGGCCATTGCAAATGGTGCAGTTAACACTGTATGCGCAATGATAATGGACCACACTTGCCCCGATGCGCCAATGCGGGATAACCAGGCAAGCATTGCAAGTGCCATGATGATCAGCGGAATTGTTGGCGGCAAAAGAGCCAGCGCCAAATATGCACCCTTGAACCTAAAATTATATCTAAAATCCGTATAGGCAGTACAAAACCCTATGATGGTTGCAAGCACGGCTGAGCAGGCTGATACGATCAAGCTTGTACCGGCAGCCTCCCATACTTCGGGGTCGTTTAAAACTGCCACGTACCATTGTGTCGAAAACTCGCCCAATGGAATTGTTGGAAAGCGCTGTGAATTAAAGGAGAACACTACACTGGCAGCGATTGGCGAGAAAATGAAGATGAAAATCAAGCCAAGATAACACCATAAAAACCATTTGAGCGTCTTATCCATCAGCCACGCCCTTTCTTGGCATAGGCAGCATAAATTGCGGCAAATGCAACTGTGAAGAGTGTGATCATCATTGTAATTGCCACCACCGCAGCGCGAGGCCATTGCTGTCCAGACTTGGTCTGATCAATAATCAATATTGGCAATGTTGGTGGCTTGGAGCCACCCAAATAATACGGCGCCACAAAATCACCAAAAGAAAGTATACAGCAAAAAACTGCTCCTATTATCAGACCAACTTTTGCCAATGGCACGACAACCGTGAAAATGGTTCGTAGTCTTCCACACCCCAGATTGTGTGCTGCTTCAACAAGGGAGCGGTCCACCTGAGACAAGGATATCGTCTGCAAGATAATGACCAAAGGCAATGTCAGTGTCATATAACCAACCAAGGTACCGAACTTGGTGTTAAGCATCGTATATGGTCCGAGCCCCACATAGCGTATGAGAGCATTTACAACCCCGCTTTCTGCCAAGATTACATACCAGGAGAATGTTCGCACCAAATAGCTGGTGAAGAATGGAATTATGAGGAGGAATATTGCCCACCGCCGGACGTTTGCTGACACTTTAAATGCCAGTGCGTAGCTTGCCGGAAACGCAATCAGTGTACAAACAATGGTAGCTGTAGTTGCCAGGCCAAGTGTTAGAAGATAACTATACCCATCCTACTCCAAAACCCGAATGTTTTGGTGTGATATGATACGAA
>JAALLB010000028.1 GCA_011087745.1 Hyphomicrobiales bacterium
AGCTGATTGACCGTCGACTAAAAATCCCGTGGCGGGGTAGCTGGGCAGTTACCAGAAATGTTCGATTGTAATGGCAAGGCCTGTGAGTATTAATCCAATAACGCCAATAACCGCACCCAGCATGAAGCCCCGTTTGCGACCTACTCGTTTCATTACCCAGTTTGCGTAAAGTGCACCAATTGCAACACCAACATTGTAGGTTGTTACCGGCGCGGTCGCCAAGGATTTGTCGGGGCCCAAAAGCTGGCTTCCAACAAGACCACCCAGCGCTATATTAATTGGAGCTGAAGACGCACCTAAAGCCTGACAAAGTAGGTATAGCCTTACATTTTTTGTCGCTATTGCGTTTTCTTGCTCATCAGTCAATTGCGCTGTTTGGGTCAGTGATTTTCTCCGGAATGATCATAACTGGTTTTGTTAAACTCAATTACTTGTCCATCCGTGTCAAACACCTTTACGCCCTGCCCACCGCTGATTGTTCCGATGCGTTTTACCGAAAATGACATTGACGAAACGGCATCTTCAAAAGCCTCACAGTCAGCTGGATTTATTGTGATCAAAATTTCGTAATCATCTCCACCCGTTAGAACAGTATTCAGAGAATTAGATTCACTTTCCACTAAGCGCATAGATGTTGTAGAAAAGGGAATATTCTTTACGTCAATATTTGCCGAAACTTCAGAGGCGTTGCAGAGTTTTTCCAGATCACCGACTAATCCATCTGAAATATCCATTGATGCTGTAGCAAACTTAAGAATTGCAGGAGAAATTTCTATTCGAGGTTGCGGCAGCAAATATCGATCGATTAAATAAGTCCTATCTTCATTGCCAAGTCCATCAAGTTTGTTCTGGCGTGCCAAAAGACCCAAGGCACCATCACCAATGTACCCTGTTACGTAGAGAACATCACCAGGTTTTGCTTCCAGACGTGAGACGTATTGCCCAGTTGGTAGTTCACCAATCGCAGTGATGGAAATCACAAACCCAGCGTCAGTAGTAAATGTATCGCCGCCGGTTAGTTGCACGCTGAAAGCAGTACAATCTTCGCGCAATCCTTTTGCGAAATCCGCGACCCACTCTTCTGACCATGACTTACCCAAGCCAAGCGCCAGAGAGATATATTTTGGCGTTGCACCTTTTGCAGCAAGATCAGACAGGTTTACCCGCAATGCCTTTTGCGCAATTAGCATTGGCCCATCATCTGCAAAGAAATGAATACCTTCTGCAATCGCATCTTGCGTTATAACCAGTGACATGCCTTTTGACGGGACAATTTCAGCTGCATCATCCTGCAAACCAAAGGATCCATTGCCAACAAAGGGCGCGAAATATTTCCCAATCAGTGAAAATTCACTAATCCTGTTGCTATTTTGGCGAGAATTCATCTTCTCGCAACTCCCGCGCGATGCGGTTTAAAACGCCATTCACCAGGCGTGGTTCATCTTCATCAAAGAAGGCATTGGCAACATCAAGATATTCATTGATGACCACTTTAGCAGGGACGTCTTTGCGTCTTCTCAACTCGAATACACCACTGCGCATAACAGCACGCAACAATGTATCTATGCGCGATAGCGGCCAATCATCTGGCAATGCCTCATGGATCATTGGGTCAAGTTCTGTTTGTAATTCAACAACACCTGCAACTATGCCACGAAACCAGCCCAGATCAGCTTGAAGATATTCATCCCCATCAACTTCCTGGCCAATGCGAATATTCTCATATTCTTCCACAACTTCAGCAACTGGTGTACCTGAAATGTCCATTTGATAAAGTGCTTGTACGGCTGCAAGACGGGCTGAGCCTCGTTTGTTTGCCGGTCGGACGTCATCTGATGGTATTTGTGTCTCGCTCATAAATCCAAGCTTTTCTTTAAATCAATCATATCCAAAGCTGCCTTTGCAGCACCGCCACCCTTGTTTTTTTCAGAAGTCTTGGCTCGTGCCCAAGCTTGTGCTTCGTTTTCAACTGTTTGAATTCCGTTACCAATAGCCAGATTATGATTTACCGACAAATTCATAACAGCTCGCGCCGACTCATTTGAAACAATCTCATAATGGGTTGTCTCGCCGCGAATAACGCAACCGATGACTATATATCCATCATAGCTTTTCGAAGATGCTACAGCCATTGAAACCGCTGCCGGAATTTCCAAAACACCTGGCACAGTAACATAATCAT
The DNA here is from genome assembly GCA_011087745.1 of Hyphomicrobiales bacterium. GTDB lineage: Bacteria > Pseudomonadota > Alphaproteobacteria > Rhizobiales > Rhizobiaceae > JAALLB01. The sequence continues at coordinate 2,183 of JAALLB010000028.1, forward strand.
GCGTGGCACCTGCTTCTTTCAAAACAGCACTCACGCCTTCCATCAAGCTCTCAGAGATTTTTGTATAATATGGCGCGTCGATTACCAATAGATGTGAGCTGTCAGCCATTCATCGCTCCTGATTCAAACCAATGTTCAAACAGGTCAAAACATGGCTAGCCAGACTTGGCAAGTGTAAATTACATTACTGCTTACTGAGCAACGGATTGTTGTGGGGCTGGCTGCTCCAAAGGCTTATTAATCTGTGATACAACCCGGTTATGAACTGCTGGGTGATTGGCAAGAGCTATATGGTCAGCCTTAATCTTGAATTTGGAGAAATCCGTCTTTTTATTTCCCCATGCCAATTTGGATGTGGTTCTAAAGCAATTCAAACCGGTACAACTAAAATTATCTGCCAAGCGTACATTGTCATAGATGCGAGCCATAGCTGGGCCTTCTAATGTCGCCAAATAATTGATTGTAATGTCTTTTCTATTTAAATCTTGGGCAATCCAGGTCACAATATTGGCACCAAAACTGATACCAATCAGGTTGATTTCAATATCAGGATTTGCTTTGTACGCTGCCCTTAATTCACGGGTTACTCTTGACCTGATGACGGTCGAGCTTTCAACAAAAGATGCATAATTATGCAGTTTTGAATTGGGTATTTTCTTTGACAGATTGGTGAAGCCATAACCGATTGATTCAACACTGCTTGCCAGTCCGTTGATCAGATAAGTTTTCTTTATACGAGGCTTCGGTGCTGGAGCAGGGTCTATTTCTTGAATCTGGGTTACAGCCGGCTGCTCAGATGCAAAAGCAATTCGAGAGCTTTCTGGCGGTTCAGGTTTTTTCTCTGGTATCGAAGCAACTTCAATTTGGGAAATCTCTGCCGTTGGTGTCACTGGAGCGGGCGAATTGTTAACGCCTGGATCAATTGCAGATTGCAATACATCACCGTTTTCACCAGAAACACAAGCAGTTGCCAGAAATGCTATTGATATTATTGAGATTTTTTTCAGAATCATAATTGCGAAGTCAGCCTAGTTAATCATTGAAGATTTATAAAACATTTTGGTTAATGTTTGGCAAAGCACATAATATTTTAGATTAATTCACTCAATTCTCTCTGAAAGCCTTGCTGCGTAACGTGCCATCGTATCAATTTCCAGGTTAAATTTGTCCCCTAACCTACGATACCCCCATGTGGTTACTTCGAGACTATGCTTAATTAAGAGCACATCGAACTGTGTGCCATCTACCTTATTCACGGTCAGAGAAGTTCCATCTAGTGCAACGGATCCTTTACCGGCAATGAATTTTGCCAACTGTTTTGGTGCTTTAAGCGTAAATCTTATCGCTTCACCTTCCTCTTCAACGGCTACGATTTCTGCGACACCATCAACATGTCCGGAAACCAAATGACCGCCTAATTCATCCCCAATTTTTAAAGACCTTTCGAGATTTATAGGATCACCAACTTTCAAACTACCCAAAGTTGTCAGGCGCAATGCTTCTTCCCAGGCTTCGACATCAAACCAGCCCTCACCTTTTTCCACGACCGTCAAACATACACCTGCATGGGCAATTGAGGCTCCAATATCAATTGTCGATGTGTCGTAGGCGGTATTCAGCCTAAAACACTTGCCTTTCGGCAATTCGCTCACGGAATTAATCTTGCCAATGTCTGTAACAATACCTGTAAACATTAGTTTTTCTTTCGTAGTCGTATCGATGTATCACGGCCAAAGCTTAAGGTTTGGCGAATTTCAAATTCATTCGGCAAATCTTTTGGCGTAAAAGGCGCGTAAACAGCATGATCCGGGCTTTCCGGTTCATCTGGACTACCACCAATATGGACAACAATTTCATCTACCAAGTCTTCTTCCAGGAAGCTTTGAGCAATTCTTGCTCCACCTTCAACCAATATTGACTGTATGCCTCGTGCTGCCAAATCATCCAAGAGTTCCGGCAAAGCAATACGGCCATTATCCATTTCACATGCTTGATGTTGCGCACCATTCGAGGCAAGCATCTCACGCCATTGTTGTGGTGCTGAACCAGGTGATACGATAATGGTCGGTATCTTTATCGCTGTACCAATAACCATCGCACTACTGGATAATTTCGACTTTTCATCCAATATCACCCGAATTGGCGAACGAACTTCAAGACCTGGCAACCTGCAGTCCAAAGATGGGTCATCAAATAATGCAGTACCGCTACCAACCAAAATGGCGTCATGGCGGGCGCGTTGCAAATGTGTTTGTTTGCTGGATGTAGGAGAAGATATCTTCAAATTATGCTCTTGAGTGGAGCCAATAAGGCCCGTTTCGCTCATTGCCATTTTTAATGTTATAAAAGGGCGCGAAGACGTTCTGGCTTTCATATAACCTTGCATCACCCGATGCGCTGCTTCACCACCATCCATAGCTGTTACTTCAATACCGGCAGCAATCAGCATTTGATGCCCTTTGCCATTCACCCTGTCATCTGGGTCTGTTATTGCAGTAACAACACGCGCAACTCCAGAATCAATAAGGGTTTGTGCACAGGGAGGTGTCTTGCCATGATGAGCACATGGTTCCAGCGTAACATAGGCTGTGGCACCTTTTGCCTGCTTTCCCGCTTCTGCCAATGCGGGAGGTTCCGCATGGGGGCGTCCACCTTCTGCCGTCACGCCAGAACCTACAATCTTGGCGCCCAATTCTGTGTTCGCGACAATAATACATGCAACTGATGGATTGGTACCTGTAAGCCCTTGATGCTTACGCGCAAGGCGAAGCGCAGCATCAAGAAACTTTCGATCCTGATTAACATCCACGGTATTTTGTATGCTCATGTTCATGACGTGTTTTATGCAGTAATATTGTGGTTTATGGAAGACGTTTACGCAGTAAGAATTCTGCATGTTCATCAACGATCAATCCATCAAGATCAGCTACTTTTGTATAGCCACAAGTTTTATAAAACTCATATGCTTCCTGATTAAACTGAGAAACACAGATAAATATGTTCCTAGCAGAATGAACATTGGCAGTTTCTTCCAGCCAACCCATCAGCGCTTTTCCGATGCCTTCACCTTGCGAAGAGGGTATAAGCCCTAAAAAACCTAAATAGGGCCCAACTAACCAAGGGTATCAAACAGAGATGATCCCGATGGCTTTTTGATTTCTGATTACCGCATAGGTGTTGGTGGATGAATCCTGACGCAAAAACCCTTCCTTCAACTCCTCAGCAGTTGAATTGAGTGTGTTCCAAGGTTCTATTTTTGACAACTCCAAGCCAAGAAATTCAGCTTCGTCCTTGGTTGGATGACGAAGTTTGCAAATTCCAAGATCATATGAGGTTTCACCAAACCCGGTCATTCACCTGTTCCTCTTCCAAAAATCCTATCATAGTGATTATTATCACCTAGGCGGTTTTCATAACAGGTCTTGGCTATGGACTGGCTTACCCATTTGTAAAAGCTCGCTGACCGTCACAAACTTCCACCCTGCCTTGATGAGTTTGGGAAGTGCAATCTTCAGTGCTTTTCCCGTATTGTATCCGCGTCCATTTGCGTGAGCCACAACGATTGAACCAGGTTTTATTCTTTGAAGATGCCGGGCTATTGCCTTTGCAGATTGTCCCCTAGCCGGATCGCCCGTTACAATATCCCATTGAACTGCAGGCAGACCCGCATCGTTCACCTGTTTTAGGGAGCGTTGATTGCAGGTTCCATAAGGAAACCTGAAAGTGGGAATTCGCACCGGAATTGCGGCCATTCCGAATTTGGCGCAGTCTGACGATGCGAGTTCGTTTCTTTGTTTCTCATACTCAGCTTGAGTGAACCAAATTTGATCTTCAACAGCCGCTTTTCCTAGCACCCGAAAATTGCCATGCGTCCAGGCATGATTGCCAATTTCGAATAACGGGTCTGCAATCAGTTGTTTCGTTCGTTCAGGATGGGTCGCCATCCATTTTCCACCTGCATAGAGAGTGGACTTTAACTGATACTTGCGAAGAATATCAATAATTTCAGCATCATACCCGGCAAAATCATTGTTCTGTTCACCAATATCAAAGCCGAGAGCTACCACTTTTTTATCGCCAACATCCACACTCCTAATGGAGCCATAATAGCTAGATGACAATTTTGCTTGAGATTTCTTTGGGCGCTTGGTTTCAGGTGGTTTTAGATAAGCGCCCTTCCCTCGTTTGCGGGTTCTCTTTTCACCTTTTTTACCCGCGAGATCAGCAGCTGAAAAACACTTCTCGAACACAGATTTTGAACCATGGCTTCTTGGCTAAAAGTTCGTCCAGACTTTGCCTGCAAATGCAGGAAAAACTAGTGCGCAAATAAAGCCAAGAGCCAAAACAATTTTTAGATTTTTCATGCAAGAGGCAATCGCACAATTATGCCAGCATTGACAATAACACTTGTGCGATCTGTCACCTCATCGTGAACATTCAATCCTCCGAAAATGGCTTTTGGTGTGACTTGACCATAAGGGAGTTCCTTGGCCACTACTTCCAATTTGATTTTCTCAGGTTCCTGGGCTGCAAGGTTAAGCTCAATCTGCATTTGCATCGGATCAATGTTAAGGCTTTTAAACAGCGTTAGCGAAGAATGATGAATTGCATCTTGAACAGCTCGCTTGGCAGCCTTTGTGTAGTCCTGACCGTAAAGATCTTTACCAGTGCCCATCTCGAGGATAATACGTTTCATGACAACCACTCCTTGTCATCTTCAAGATCGAGATAAACAATCAAAGCGGCATTAGCCATAATAGTCCCGGTTGATCCGTCATCTTTAGGCGTATCCATTCCCCCTTTGACAACCTCAACAGAACCTTCTCCATAAGGCAGCATTGCAGCAACTGCAGATTTATCGACGGCATCCGGGTTTTGTACACCAATATGAATATCTACGCGCATTTCTTCGTGCGATTTTCCAAAAGCATCTGCGATAACCAACGAATTTTGACGTAATGCGTTATGAACGGCACGGGTGGCAGCTTTGGTATAATCTGAACCACGAATATCAGTGCCCATGCCAAGCTCCATAATCAAGCGTTTATAGGCCATTATTCTTCGTCTTCTTCCAGTGCGTTCAAAAAGCCCTCGAAATCCTTTGCTTCCTGAAAATCCTTGTAAACAGAAGCAAATCGAACATAGGCGACTTCATCTACCTGCTTTAGGCCTTCCATCACCAGTTTGCCAATTTGGTCGGATGTGATGTCCCCTTCTGATTGAGACTCCAACTGACGAACAATGCCCGAAATCATTTGTTCTACCCTGTCGGGATCAAGGTCTCGCTTTCGGATGGCAGTTGATACAGAGCGGGTTAATTTATCCCTGTCCAAAGGAACGCGTTTGCCAGATTTCTTTAGTACAGTCAGTTCGCGTAGTTGTACCCGTTCGAATGTCGTAAAACGCCCGCCACAGCCTGAACAGATACGGCGACGCCTTATGGCGCTTCCGTCTTCCGTTGGACGAGAATCTTTAACCTGGGTATCGTGATTGGTACAGTAAGGACAACGCAAAGAAAAAGCCTTCCATCTAATGATGAAAGGCTTTTAGCATTATCAATTTAATGAAGCTACCTAGAGGTAGTCATACATTGGGAAACGTGATGTCATTTCCACTACTTTTGCATGAACTGCTGCTTCTGCTGTCTGATTTGCATCCGCATCGTTTGCAACCATAAGACCATCGAGTACTTCTGTGATGAAGTTACCGATTTCTGTGAATTCTGCTTCGCCAAATCCGCGGCTTGTTGCAGCTGGTGAACCAAGACGAATGCCAGATGTTACAAAAGGCTTTTCAGGGTCAAACGGAATACCGTTTTTGTTGCAAGTAAGACCAGCACGCACCAATGAAGCTTCAGCTGCCTTACCAGTTGCTTTCTTTGGACGCAGGTCAACCAGCATTGAGTGATTGTCTGTACCGCCTGAAACAATATCAAGACCGTTATTCATCAAGCTGGTTGCCAATGCTCTTGCATTGTCTTTAACCCGCTGAGAATACTCTTTAAATCCAGGTTGAAGCGCCTCACCAAATGCCACGGCCTTTGCAGCGATTACGTGCATTAACGGGCCACCTTGGAGACCAGGAAACACAGCAGAGTTCATTTTCTTTGCAAGTGCTTCATCATTGCTCAAGATCATTCCACCGCGTGGGCCACGAAGTGACTTATGCGTAGTTGTTGTACAAACATGGGCATGCGGAACTGGCGATTCATGTACACCTGCCGCAACAAGACCAGCGATATGAGACATATCAACCATCAAATATGCATCAATGCTGTCCGCAATTCTGCGGAATGCAGCCCAATCCCACTCACGAGAATAAGCTGTGCCACCTGCAATGATGATCTTTGGTTTATGCTCTTGTGCAATACGTTCAATTTCATTGATATCCAGTTGATGTGTCTCTTCATCCACACCATAGGATACAACGTTAAACCACTTGCCTGACATGTTAACTGGTGAACCATGTGTCAGGTGTCCGCCTGAATTAAGGTCCAGTCCCATAAAAGTATCACCCGGCTGAAGCAGAGCAAGGAAAACTGCCTGGTTCATCTGGCTGCCAGAATTTGGCTGAACATTTGCGAAATTACAGCCGAAAAGCTCTTTGGCACGTTCAATTGCAAGTGTTTCAGCAATATCGACAAACTCACAGCCACCATAATAACGTTTTCTAGGGTAACCTTCAGCATATTTGTTGGTCATGATGGAGCCTTGAGCCTCCATCACAGCGCGCGAAACAATGTTTTCTGACGCGATCAATTCGATTTCATGACGCTGGCGACCAAGTTCTTTTTGGATTGCAGCGTGAATTTCGGGGTCGACTTCGCTCAGTGGCGAATTAAAAAATGTATCTAGACTGGCGGCCATGATGAACCACTCCTCCATGTTGTAAAATTAAATCAATCAACACATCCCCCGATTTTGGATGCGTTAGAGGCTTTTCATATAAAGAAGTTTCAATAAAATCCAACCATTATTTTCCGCAAATATATGGCATAACAGCGCACACAGCTAAGTGGCGACCCAATCTAATGATTTTTATGAAGAAATTAGTTCCAGCTGCTTAGTGCAAGTTGCTCAGCGCCATCGCGGCTGTAAATATCATCACGGAACTGAACAACACCATTTCTGGTAGACCAGGCAGTGATGTAATTCCAGTAAACCGGCGCAGCAGAAGCGAGTTTAACATCGACACGTTCGCCAGATTCAATCGCTCGTTCAATTTGACGGCGATCCCAACCAGGCGTTTGATTTGCAAGCCAGCTAATCAAGTCACGTACGTTTTGAACTCGAACACAGCCTGATGATTCAAAGCGCAGAAGCCTTGAGAACAATGCTTGTTGCGGTGTGTCATGCATGTACACAGCATGAGGATTTGGGAAATTGATCTTAACGGAGCCCATTGCATTGATTTTGCCCGGGTCCTGACGGAACCTTAAATCAACGGCTTCTTCCGTATTCCAATCAACGCTCTCTGGTGAAATTTCTTCATCGGAGTTCCAAGGGAAAATGCGAATGTTATTGCGTGTTAGATATGTTGGGTCTTTACGCATCAATGGAATAAGGTCTTTGCGAATAATCGATTTTGGAGAAGTCCAATATGGATTAAGATTTAACTCATAAATTTTTGAAGCGATAATTGGAGACTGACGGTCTGTCTTGCCTACAATTGCTGTATGACGTGATTCAACTTTGCCGTTTCTAACAGCCTCGATTTGTGCTGCTGGAATATTGACCATCACATAGCGATCACCCAAAAAACCGGACATTGAACGCAAGCGCACAAGGTTGGTTTCTAACTGACCAAGACGGATGCTTGTTGGAATATTCATTGCGGCGTAGGTATATTTGCCCATTACGCCGTCGGCAGGCAATCCATGCCGCGCTTGGAAACGCTTAACTGCACTATCAACCAAACTGTCAAAAACATCAGAATTGCCAGCCATGGGGTCAAGATCACGGGAGGCAACTAAGCGCTCACGCAAGATAAAAACATTGCGCGATTGATTACCAAGGCGCAATTTTTGCGTTGCTGGCACAACTGGCCACCCACCTTTTGCACTAATCTGACGATATTCTGCTATTGCACGCTGTATAAAGTCCGGTGTTTGCGGTGAAAAAACTGGAATATTGGTAGAAGAAAGCTTTGCATCGCCGCGACGCGCATCAAACTGATCGCTCCAGTTATCGCGCTTTGAAGACTTGATAATTGAAGAAATTGGATCGTTTGCCAACGCTGGAGCTGAAAGAAGACTTGCTCCTGCCGCCATGCCGGAAATAAATTCTCTACGTTTCATTTTCTTACCTAAGCTAGTGCATCAAATTCACACACATCAATAATTCTCATCATGAGAAGTCTCTCATAAGCGAGTCTTCCACATCAATACAACTGGTATGTTAAAGATTTCCTTACCATAAATCCAATGCTTACGTAAGGGCAATTTCCCACAAAGCCAGTGTAAATTGTTGTTTCTTGGGCAAACCAGTATTGTGCATTTATGTTGAAATCAGGGCTATACAAGCCTTGGCGGGACATTGACAACAAAAAAGGCTTGCCAAGCGGCAAGCCTCAATCAATTTACTGTGAGATTGTAAGTTTAAGCTTACAAACGATATAGAATTTGATCTGTCCAAAAACGCTCAAGACGCTTCAATGACTTATTCATTGTTGCAAATTCACCGCCATTGATGCCGCCAACTTGTTCAATTGAACCAATGTGACGTGCGTAAAGTTCATTTACGATTTCCGCAACTTCTTTACCTACATCAGTTAAGCTAACGCGAACTGATCTACGATCAACACGAGATTTTTGGTGGTTGATATACCCTTGATCAACAAGCTTCTTAAGATTGTAAGAAACATTTGAACCAAGATAATAACCGCGGGTGCGTAATTCGCCTGCAGTTAATTCTGTGTTGCCGATGTTAAACAAAAGAAGAGCCTGTACAGGATTGATATCACTGCGGCCTTTACGGTCGAACTCATCTTTAATGACGTCCAGAAGACGTCGGTGTAGACGCTCTACAAGCGTTAATGAATCTAGATATAGAGACTTGATGTCACCTTCGTATGAAGGTTCAATTGCTTCTCCTACCATTTCTGGTGCATTGGTCATTATTATTGCCTCACTGTTTTATTCAGGCAGGATTATATTTCCCCGCTCTGGAAACATTTGTACGGCACTTATATAAAATTCGAATTAAAACTTAGGATTAATTTCTGGTTACCAAAGAAGTTCTATTGTCAGGGTAAATAAGTTCTATACCCATCCTACTCCAAAACCCGAATGTTTTGGTGTGATATGATACGAA
>JAALLB010000029.1 GCA_011087745.1 Hyphomicrobiales bacterium
TAAGATGATTGACCGTCGACTAAAAATCCCGTGGCGGGGTAGCTGGGCAGTTACCATAATTTTTAAAAAAGCAATTACTCAGATTTTGTTTCTTCTTCAGCAGGTGCTTCTGCTGCTGCTTTTGCATCTTCTTCAGCCTGTTTAGCTGCCGCTGCTGCATCTTCTTCTTTTGCAGCTTTTTCAGCAACGCGTTCCAGAGCTTTTTTGCCTGGCTTTGCTTTGTTCGGGTTATTACGAGCTTCACGCTTCAAGATGCCGGCTTCGTCCAGAAAGCGAAGTACCTTGTCTGTTGGCTGAGCGCCTTCACCGAGCCAATGCTTAATGCGGTCCTGGTCCATTACAACGCGCTGATCGTTGTCTTTTGCGAGTAGCGGATTGAATGTACCGATTTTTTCGATGAAACGGCCATCACGTGGTGAACGAACGTCTGCCACCACGATTGAGTAGAATGGACGCTTTTTTGAGCCGCCACGGGCCAGTCTGATTTTAGTTGCCATTGTTAGTGTTCTCCTTGGGAATTTTTAAATGGGTTTTTCGGAATTATTTCCGAGCTTGTTTGTGATGCTGAATAACTTCTGAAATTACGAAATTCAGAAGTTTTTCGGCAAAGTCGGGATCAAGGTTTGCGTCCGTTGCAAGTTTGCGCAAACGCTCGACCTGTCTTTTTTCCCTGTCTGGATCAGACGGGGGGAAATCATTTTCTGCCTTCAGAACGCCAACTGCCTTAGTGACGCTAAATCGTTCAGCCATGATATTGATCAGTGCAGCATCAAGATTATCAATCGAGCCGCGGTGCTGATTTAGTTTTTCTTGAGGTGTCATTATTTCTTATCTCCAAATGGGCCTTTGCCGCTAGGCACCTTGATGCCCATTTCCTGTGCCATTTTTTGTATTTCTTGCGGGCTCATTTTGGAGAGGTCCGGCATTCCGGCACCGCCGGGCATACCGCCCATGCCGCCCATTGGATTGCCGCCGCCAGTGAGCTTGTTCATCATTCCGCCCATGGCTGCCTTGCCCATGCCACCCATCATCGAGCCCATGCCGCCGCCGCCCATCATGCCACCCATGCCAGATTTGCCCATTTTGCGAATCATATCGCCCATTTGTCGATGCATTTTGAGGAGCTGGTTTATTTCCTGAACAGAAGACCCCGATCCTGCTGCAATGCGCTTTTTTCGGCTGGCGTTCAAGATTTTTGGTGCTTTGCGCTCTTTACGTGTCATTGATGAGATTATTGCCTGCTGACGTTTGAAGATTGAATCGTCCAGGCCTGCTTCATCAATTTGTTTTTTCATTTTACCAATGCCGGGCAACATGCTCATGATGCCGCCCATACCGCCAAGGTTTTGCATTTGGGTCAGCTGCTCGGAAAGGTCGTTTAGATCAAACTCACCTTTCTGCATGCGTTTCGCCATTGCAGCGGCTTTTTCTTGATCGATGTTCTCAGAAGCTTTTTCAACCAGAGAAACCACATCACCCATGCCGAGAATACGGTCTGCGATGCGGCCTGGGTGAAAGTCTTCCAACTCGTCAATTTTTTCGCCGGTACCAATCAGTTTAATGGGTTTGCCTGTAACCGCGCACATGGAAAGGGCTGCACCACCGCGGCCATCGCCATCAATACGGGTAAGAACAAGTCCGGTAATACCAACGCGTTCATCAAAGCTTTGGGCAAGGTTTACTGCATCTTGGCCAGTAAGGGAGTCTACTACGAGTAGAATTTCATGCGGATCGCCTGCTGCCTTAATGTCAGTCATCTCAACCATGAGAGGCTCGTCAATATGGGTGCGGCCGGCAGTATCCAGGATCACAACATCATAACCGCCAAGTTTTGCAGCTTGTTGCGCGCGGCCAGCAATCTCAACCGGAGATTGGTCAGCAACAATTGGGAGCGTATCAACACTGATTTGCTCACCCAGTTGGCGCAATTGCTCCTGTGCTGCAGGGCGCTTCACATCGAGTGAGGCCATCAGCACTTTTTTCTTTTGCTTTTCAGTTAGGCGTTTGGCAATTTTTGCGGTTGTAGTTGTTTTACCAGAACCCTGCAGACCCACCATCATCAACGTCACCGGCGGCGTTGCTGCCAGACTGATAGGGTCAGCATCTGAACCCAGAATTTCGACGATTTCGTCATGGACGATTTTTACAACCATCTGGCCCGGGGTTACGGATTTAACGACTTCCGCACCTACTGCTTTTTCACGAACTTTCTCGGTAAATTCACGAACAACTTCAAGCGCTACATCTGCTTCGATCAGGGCACGGCGAATCTCACGCAGTGCCGCAGACACGTCTTTATCCGACAGAGCCCCGCGCCGGGTTAGTCCGTCAAAAATGCCACTTAGGCTATCTGATAAAGATTCAAACATGTATTATTTCCTTAATTCCCATCTCACATGATATGGGAACAGTTTAACACAAACACAAATCAGAGTAAAAACAGGCTCAAAGCAAAAAAGCATCCGAGGGCGCAACGCGCTGTCGGATGTTTGCCTTAGGGATCTCTTTATACCTTTTCGGGTCCCAAATAGCATTTTCAAATCTGGTCTCTGTATGAGATGAGCCGTATAAACAGCGAAAGCACAAATAAGTCAAGCTTAGAGTTGATTAGCGGTGGTTTACGCTTACATGTAGTTTTTGGTTGAGCGGAGTAAGAAAATTTGACACGGCGTGGATTTTTTAAATGGTTGGGACTTGGTGCGGTTGGTATTTTTGGCAGCGGTGCAACCTTTGCTGCCTGGAAGCCTTCGAATTTTTATTACAAGGGTCCAAAATCTAATCATTTTAATGGAACAAATTTCTTCAATCCGCAGGGCATTGCACCCCGCACGCTGCCGGAAGTTCTAAAATGGCAATTGGGAGGAGGCAAGGCAAAATGGCCGGCGGATTATCCCAGCCCTTTTGACAAAGCAAAACCTGAAGCCAGGGTAGAGGGGGGTCAGATTAAAATTACGATGATTGGTCATGCCAGTTTGTTGATTCAGGTTGCCGGATTAAACTTCATCACCGATCCGGTATTTGTTGAGCGGGCAAGCCCATTTCAAGTTATCGGACCAAGAAGGGTTAATCCTCCTGGTGTTCGATTTGAAGACCTGCCACCGATAGATTATGTGCTCTTGTCTCACAATCATTATGACCACCTTGATCTTGAAACGCTCGACAGGCTGGTCAAAGAGCATAATGCTGAAATTATTTGCCCATTGGGCAATGATGCAATTGTTGCCAAGAAGAATGATAAGGCCAATTTTATAGTGGGTGACTGGGGCGATAAGGCTTAATTGAAAAATGATGTTCGTGTTCATTTTGAGCCAGCACATCATTGGTCAGCACGGGGATTAAAGGATCGCAGAATGGCGCTTTGGGCAGCGTTTGTTCTGGATGCCCCGCAAGGCAAGATTTATCATGTTGGTGATACCGGTTTTTATGATGGCTTTAATTATCAGGCGCTTTACGAAAAGCATGGTGAAATGCGGGCTTCCATTTTGCCGATTGGGGCATATGAGCCGCGTTGGTTTATGAAAGGTCAGCATCAAAACCCTGATGAGGCTGTACAAGGACATTTGTTATGCAGGTCACGCACAACAATTGCGCATCACTGGGGTACGTTTCCACTCACCGATGAAGTAATTGAAGCGCCGCTTGAAGCACTTGCAGAAGCAAACCAAAAGCATGGTTTAGCTGATGAGGCATTTATTGTGCTTAGGCCGGGCGAAACTAAGGTCACGTAACCCTTTGCAATTCGTCTCAAAGAGGACTATTTGAAGTCTCATGAGTGATATGAATGTACCCTTTTTGAAAATGAATGGCCTTGGCAATCAAATTATTGTTGCTGATGTACGCGAAACTGCGGTTAAAATTACAGAAGCTGCAGCTGTGGCTTTGGACGGTTCTGCAAAGACCAAATTTGACCAGATCATGGAAATTCACAAGGGTGCTAACCCTCAGATTGATGCAGGTATTCGGATTTTAAACTCTGATGGCAGTGAAGCAGGTGCTTGTGGTAACGGCACACGGTGTGTTGTTTCCTGGTTAAACAAAGAGACTTCTCAAAATGATTTTGCCTTCAAAATCGCGGGCGGAATTGTAACTACCAAATATGAGAGCGATGCCTTAATTACCGTAGATATGGGTGTGCCAAAGTTTGGTTGGGAAGACATTCCGCTTGAAGAAGAATTTTACGACACGACTGGCATAGAATTGCAGGTCGGGCCGATTGATGATCCGGTGCTACATACACCGAGCGTTGCAAATGTTGGCAATCCGCATTGTGTTTTTTGGGCGCCAAAAGACGTTTGGTCTTATGAATTGGACCGTATGGGACCCTTGCTTGAGTTTCATCCGGTTTTTGCAGATCGTGTAAATATATCGATTGCCAATGTGGTTGATCGTGGAAATATCATTTTGCGTACATGGGAACGTGGCGCAGGCATTACACAGGCTTGTGGCTCCGCTGCCTGTGCAGCAGCTGTATGTGCGGTTCGAAAAGACCTGACTGATCGCAAAGTGACCGTAACAGTTCCGGGCGGTGATCTTTTTATTGAATGGACGGCGTCTGATCGCATTTTGATGACCGGGCCGGCAGAATTTGAATTTTCAGGCATGCTAAACCCTCTTACAGGTGAGTTCACCATTGAGGATGCCTGATGGATATCGAAGATGAAACAGGCGATGAGAATTTAAAAGTTTTAACCTTCGGCTGTAGGCTCAATGCCTATGAATCTGAGGTCATGTTGCGCAAGGCGCGCGAAGCATGTCTTCAGGAACTGGATGGCGGCTCAATTCTCGTTAATACCTGCGCTGTAACCGGTACGGCTGTTAAAAGTGCACAAGCCGCCATTCGCCGTGCAAGACGTGAAAATCCCGATGCCAGAATTATTGTCTCTGGATGTGCTGCTCAAACAGAGGCGCAAACTTTTGGTGATATGGGCGAAGTTGATCTGGTCATTGGCAATGAAGAAAAACTTCATGTGCAATCCTATCGGTCCTTACCGGATTTTGGCGTCAATGATACCGAGAAGGTAAGGGTCAATGATATTATGGCGGTCAAGGAAACTGCGCCACACATGATTGATTCAATCGGTGGTCAGACCCGGGCCTTTGTGCAAGTTCAAAATGGCTGCGATCATCGCTGTACGTTTTGCATCATTCCTTATGGACGGGGAAATTCCAGATCAGCGCCAATGGGCTCGGTTGTCGATCAGGTTAAAAAACTGGTCGACAACGGTTACCTGGAAGTGGTTCTAACCGGCGTTGATACAACGTCTTATGGGGCAGATTTACCGGGATCACCGACGCTTGGAACCCTGGTGCAGAAGATTTTAAAACAAGTGCCTTCGTTGCCACGGCTACGACTATCTTCGATTGATTCAATTGAAGTTGATGAACCCCTGATGGAAGCGATAGCAAGTGAGCAACGGTTCATGCCGCATTTGCATTTGTCGCTTCAGCATGGGGATGACATGATTTTAAAACGAATGAAACGGCGGCACTTGCGGGATCATTCAATTGAATTTTGCAATCATATTCGGGATATTCGCCCAGACATGGTTTTTGGGGCAGACATGATCGCCGGCTTCCCGACAGAAACGGATGCGATGTTTGAAAATTCATTGTCCATCGTCGATGAATGCGGGCTCGATTTTCTGCATGTGTTCCCGTTTTCACCAAGACCGGAAACGCCAGCAGCCAAAATGCCTCAACTTGATCGCGGATTGATAAAAACGCGTGCCAGTGAACTTCGGGCAAAAGGGGAAGCTGCATTTCAAAAACATTTGGATTGTGTTTTGGGTGCACATTCAGTGCTAGTTGAACGAGGTGGTTTGGGTTGTACTCCACAATTTACTACCGTTCAAACGGGCGACCTTCCACAGGGACAGATTGTTGAGATGGCAATTTCAGGCCATAACGGAAAACATCTCTTGGGCGAAGCGATTCGCCAACAACAAACGGGCTGAAGATTAAGTGGCAGACGAAAAAAAACCTGGTCTATTAAAAAGGATTTTCTCCTTCGAATTTGGCAAGAAAAAAGCCGAACCAGAAGTTGAAGATAATACCGCAGCAGAAGCTGCTGCTGCGGAAGCTGTAGCACTTGCAGAAGCTGAAGCGCAAAAGGAAGCTGAACGACTTCAGGCAATTAAAAGGGCTGAGGAGGAAGCGCTCGAAGCTTCGCGAATTGCCAGTGAGAAGGCTGAAGCTGAAAAGAAAGCGGAAGCCGAACGGGCTGCTGCAGAAAAAGCTGAACAGGAACGTCTTGAGGAAGAAGTTAAAAAAGCTGCCGAAGAAGAAACTGCTCGCCTGGAAGCTGAAAGAGTAGAAGCTGAACGCCTAAAAGCAGAAGAATTGGCAGTGGCTGAAAAAGCAGCTGAAGCAAAACTGGCAGCTGAAAAAGCTGATGCTGAAGAAGCAGCGCGTCTAGAACTGGAAGCTGCAGCACTCAAGCAGGCTCAAGATGAGGCGGATGAAGCTGAACGACTTGAAAAAGAAAAGGCTGAGCTAGAAAAGGCTGAAGCAGATCGGCTTGCCCAAGAAGAAGCTGATCGTCTAGCAGTTGAAGAAAAATTGGCAGAAGAAGAAGCCAATGCTGAAAAAGCGGCCAAGGAGGCTGCGGAACAGCAGGATGCCGAAGAACAAGCAAAAATTGAAGCAGAACAAGCTGAAATGGAAACGGCGCGAATTCACGCAGAAGAAGCAGCTGAAGCTGAAAGACTTGAAGCAGAGCGAATTGAACAGGAAAGACTTGAGCAGGAACGTTTAGAAAGAGAAAAAGCTGAAGAAGAAACTGCACGTTTAAAGGCGCAAGAAGAAGCTGAGATTGAAACAGCAGCCCCTGCAGAGTCAGAAGCTGAAGAACCTGAACAAGACGAAGAGCGCAAGGTTGGTTGGTTCAAGCGACTGACCAAGGGGCTTGCCCGGTCGTCGAGCGCTTTAACTGAAAACATCACGTCTGTCTTTACCAAGAAAAAGCTGGACGAAGATACCTTGCAGGACCTTGAAGATATTCTTATTCAAGCCGATCTTGGTGTTGAAACCGCCATGAACATCACGGATACCCTGGCGTCGCAGCGCATGGGCAAGGATGTAACGGATGAAGAAGTGCGTCAGATTATGGCGGATGAAATTCAAAAAGTGCTGGAACCTGTTGCCCAACCCCTTGAGCTTGATCTTGATCATCAACCACACGTCATACTGGTGGTTGGAGTGAATGGATCAGGCAAAACCACAACCATTGGTAAAATTTCGCAGAAACTTTATAATGCCGGGTTCTCAACTTTGCTTGTTGCTGGCGATACATTCCGGGCAGCGGCGGTTGAGCAATTGCATATCTGGGGCGACCGGACGCAGGCGCCCGTTATGTCCAGGCCTAACGGGTCGGATGCAGCGGGTTTGGCGTTTGATGCTTATGAAGAAGCGGTTAAACAAAAGCGCGATGTAATGTTGATGGATACGGCCGGGCGTTTGCAGAATAAAAAAGAACTGATGGATGAATTGGAAAAAATCATCAGGGTATTAAAGAAGCAGGATGAAAATGCACCGCACACCGTTTTGCTAACTCTGGATGCGACAACGGGTCAAAATGCGCTTAATCAGGTTGAAATATTCAAGGACGTTGCAGGCGTTAATGGCCTTGTGATGACAAAATTAGATGGTACAGCACGCGGCGGGATACTTGTTTCTATCTCCGCGAAGCATAAGTTACCTGTATATTTCGTTGGCGTTGGTGAACAGGTTGAAGATCTGGAACCCTTTGAAGCTGATGTATTTGCAAATGCAATCGCGGGAATAGGCAATGAGTGAAAAATTAGGTCGTGAAGGTGCTGTAGAAGGCCGCAAACCCTTGGGACAATGGTCAAAGCTTGCTCTTGAAGTTGGGCCCATTGTTGTCTTTATTCTTGCGAATAAATATGGAGAGCAACTGGCGGAAAGCTATCCGGCATTGGCAGCTCTTGGCGGCAAGATTTTTATTGCGACAGCGTTCTTTATGGTGGCGATGACCATCTCGCTGGTTTTGACCTGGATGTTTGAGCGCCGCGTTGCGGTCATGCCATTGGTTACCTTTGTGATGGTGCTGATTTTTGGCGGTCTCACATTATATTTGCAGGATGAGTGGTTTATCAAGGTGAAGCCAACGATCATTAATTGCATGTTCGGAACGACAATTTTGGGAATGCTGTTCTTTTTCAAATATCCGGTTATGAAGGTATTGTTTGATGGTCCCTTTAAGCTGGATGATGTGGGCTGGACGAAGCTCTCTTTTCGCTGGGGCTGTTTTTTCTTTTTCCTGGCGCTGGTGAATGAAGTTGTTTGGCGGAATTTCTCAACTGATTTTTGGGTTAATTTCAAGCTTTATGGCACCATGCCGCTAACCTTTGCTTTCATGATGTTCCAAATGCCTGTTCTTAAACAGCACGGATTGGAACCGGATGAAGATGCGACTGGTTGAGCTAGTTTAACTGCTTCCAAATACCCAATTTGTTTTCTTATCGAAGAATTTCCATTACAGATTTGTAACTTGTTGTGCGTTCAAAAATCAGATTTTCTCGCAATTTGATAGGCCACTCCCTATGTAGAGGAGGTAAATCAATTCTAGTGGTTAGGAAAAATGATGAGTCAGAACTTAAAGGAAAACGTTACAAGGTCCAGTATTTGGTTACGATTGATATCCATGATTGTATTGGCGATAGCCTTTAATGTTGCGGAGATCGTGATTTTTGCCGTTGTTATTTTCCAGTTCCTTGTGACCCTGTTTACGGGTAAACCAAATAGCCAGCTTAGACAGTTTGGCAGCAATTTGGCTCGTTATATTCAGCAAATTACAAGCTTCATGACATTTGGGACGGAAGAAAAACCATTCCCGTTTTCATCCTGGCCCGATGAGCCTCAGCAAGAACCTTTCGTAAGCGAAGTTAAAGAGACCCAGGCGGAAAAAACCGAGAAGGCAGAAACTGTATCTGAGCCTAGAAAGGCAACAAGTCCCAGAAGACCTGCGCCGCGCAGAACACCCGCTAAAGCCAAACCAAAGGCGCCTGCAAAAACTGCGGCGAAGAAACCTGCAAAGGCAACTACAAAGAAAAAAACCTAGCGAATTTTTGATGGCTTGCAGATGTCAATTGGCGATCAAAAAACCTGATTGAATGCTGTTGATAATTTGTCGGTTATCTCATCGATATGTCCGTCATCCAAAATAAATGGCGGAGCGAGCAATACATGATCACCGCGCACGCCATCAATGGTGCCACCCATGGGATAGCAGATTAAACCGGCTTCAAAGGCTGCTTTCTTGATTTTCTTGTTGATGGCTTTTTCCGGAGCAAAGGGTTGTTTGCTTTCCCGGTCTTCGACAAATTCCAAACCTCTGAATAGACCGCGTCCCCTAATGTCCCCAATGTTTGGATGTTGACCAAAGGAATCTTGCAGGGCGCTCTGTAATTTTTGCCCCATTTCATCGGAGCGTTCTATCAACTTGTGATCTACAAGCTTGTTAACGACGGCGAGAGAACCGGCTGCGGCTGTTGGGTGCCCCATGTATGTGTGGCCATGTTGAAAGAACCCGGAACCGTCTTCGATCACCTTGTAGATTTCAGCGGTGCAGAGCATTGCACCTATGGGTTGATAACCCGCTCCAAGGCCTTTTGCGATGGTAATGATATCAGGAGAAATGTCATCATGTTCACTTGCAAACAGCCTGCCTGTACGCCCCATGCCGCACATTACTTCATCGAGGATTAACAGGATGCCGTGCTTGTCGCATATCTCGCGGATACGTTTAAAGTAACCATCCACCGGTGGTACGGCACCGGCAGTTGCGCCAACCACCGGTTCAGCGACAAATCCAATGACATTTTCAGCTCCAGTCTCAAGATTTCGGCTTCTAATTCATTAGCTACGCGAAGGCCGTATTCTTCAGCGCTTTCGTTATCCTCGCGGCCGCGATATTCAAAACAGGGTGAGATATGACTGGTTTCAATCATCAATGGAGAGAAGGGTGCACGGCGCCATTCGTTGCCGCCCGTTGCCAGCGCTGCCAAAGTGTTTCCGTGATAGCTTTGTTTACGGGCGATAAAATATTTTCGGGAAGTTTGCCCCTGTTCCCAAAAATATTGGCGCGCAGGTTTAAGCGCTGATTCAACCGCTTCTGAACCACCAGAAACCAGATAAACACGATCTATTCCTTCAGGCGCCAATTCAACGAGTTTATCCGCCAACTGTTCTGCGGGTTGGGAAGTTAAAAAACCGGTATGGGCAAAGGCCACTGTATCAATCTGCTTTTTTATTGCCTCTGCAACATCAAGGTCACTATGACCAAGACAGGAAACGGCAGCGCCGCCAGATCCATCAAAATATTGCTTGCCGTTGGTGTCATATAAATAAACACCTTTGCCGGTGGCCACTGTTGGCAAATTTGCTTTTGTGTGCCGTGGGAATATATGGGACATGAGTGGTTTGAAGCCTTGTTTTAATTTGGGAGTAATTTTCAATGTTGGTGTCAGTTTAATAGCTTGGTTGTAATGGATTTTTCGATCAGTTCGGTTACGGAGTTCATTGCCATCTTCTCCAATATTTGGGCCCGATGATGGTCAACCGTTCGTGGACTTACATTTAGATGCCGACCAATGTTTTTGCTGGATATATCAGCAGGGTTTTGGATCATGAATTCAGCAACCTCTTTTTCTCTTGTTGTTAAATTGTTGAATTTTTCTTTTAGCTCTTTGCCGGTTTTGTTTTCCTGCATCGCCATTTCCGCGCTATCAAATGCTGAACTAATTGCGCTTAAAAGTGCGTCCTGTTTAAACGGCTTTTCGAGAAAGTCTATCGCTCCAGCCTTGATGGCTTGAACTGATTCAGGAATGCCGCCATGACCGGTCATGAAGATTATCGGAATGGAAAATTGTTTGTCCAAAAGCTGTTGTTGCAGTTCAAGGCCATTTAATTCTGGCATGCCATAATCCAAAAGAATACAGCCGGAAACGCTCTCATCATAAGAATTTAAAAAGCTCTTTGCTGACGCAAAACATTCAACATAAAACCCCCTTTTTGTCAGAGATCTTGATAGAGAAGTACGAATATCACCATCATCATCGACGATGAATATCGTCAATTTTTTTTCGTCAGACATCTCCATCAGGTTTCCATCCCTGCGTTAGTTTTTTGCAAGAGGGACCGTGAAGCAAAACCTGGATTTTTCCTCTGCTTTTGGCTCGTGCCAAATATTGCCATTGTTAGCTTCAATGAGCGTCCTGCTGAGTGATAAACCAAGTCCCATGCCATCTCTTTTGCTGCTCTCAAATTGTGTAAATAGGTCAAAATTGGGGTCAATGCCCGGGCCCGTATCTATCACATGAACTTCGACAAATTGCTCAATAAGCTTCGTTTCAATATATATACTCCGAGTCCTTGAAAATCTGATTATTTGGGGTTGACGTTTCAGGCT
>JAALLB010000030.1 GCA_011087745.1 Hyphomicrobiales bacterium
TATTCATAGCCCACCCTTATCAGAGATAAATCCTGAAATCAACTTGGCATTACCTTTGCAACTTCTTAATCAAAGACTATATAGTAGTAAATCATTTAACTGGCGAAAAACATGCAATCCTTTGATCCATTCACAATAGCAATTTTAGTCGCAGCAATAGTTGTGCTCCTAAAACTCCGTTCAATCCTTGGCCAAAAGACTGGTCACCAGGAAGATTTAACCGATATATTCGAAAGAGAAAAACAAAAACGCCAAGCTCGTGACGATGGTCCTTCAGCAGATAATGTTGTGAAATTGCCAACACGTAGCCAAGGTGATGGGGTTGATGCGGATGAAAAAGACCCAAGATTGAAGCAAATCGATAAAATTGCCAAACCGCGGACTAAAATTAATAAAGGCTTGAAAGAGATTTTAGCTGCCGATCCTGCTTTTAATCCGAAAGAATTTATGGCTGGAGCCGATATGGCTTATGAGATGATTGTAAATGCATTTGCTCAAGGCGATACCAAAAGCCTTGGCAATTTGTTTTCACCGGAAGTCTTTGAAGGCTTTAAATTGGTTATTGATGACCGCGAGTCACGCGGTGAAACCGTAAAATCAACATTTATCGGCATTGATGAATCACAAGTGCAAATGGCTGAAGTCAAATCCTATGAAGCCCACATTACAATCAAGTTCATTTCGCAAATTGTATCAGCCACCCTGGATAAGGAAGGCGTTGTGATTGAAGGGGACGATAAAGACATTTCCCGCGTAAAAGACGTGTGGACTTTTGCGCGCGATACCAGAAACAATGATCCCAACTGGAAGCTCGTCGCGACTGAAGCTGGAGCTTAAATCTAATTATGCGTGAGGGTTGGCAGCAAATATCCTTTGATGATCTCAAAGGCTGGGCAGATGATGACCATATTGCAGCCCTTAGCTGTTTTCGTATGTCAGCAAAAGCATACGCCGAACATTCTTTTGTAAGCCGTGTTGCAGTTAATCCATCACAAGACCTCTTGGATGTAGCAAAACGGGCTTTAGAACTTGATATTGAAAAGATCCGCAAAAGTGAGGCACAAAAGTTTTTTGAAAAGAGCTTTCAGCCTTACACCTATAATAAAGATGAAGGTTTCGTAACCGCCTACTTTGAACCAGAAGTGGAAGCTTCGCGTGTTAAAACAGACGAGTTTTCCTATCCGCTTTATCGCCGTCCACATGATTTGGTAAAACTTGACCCAGCAAACAAACCGGAAAATCTTGATCCATCCCTGGAATGGGCGCGTAAAACAGACGATGGCTTTGTAGAATTTTACGATCGTGGTCAGATAGATAAGGGTGCGCTCGATGATCGTGGATTGGAACTTTTTTGGCTGAAATCAATCGTTGAAGGGTTTTATATTCACATTCAAGGCTCAGCGCGCTTACTGTTTCGCGACGGAACTTCCTCCCGCGTTTCTTATGCTGGTAAAACCGGACATCCTTATACATCTATTGGAAAACTAATGGTAAAGCAGGAAGTCATGCCTCTGGAAGAGGCCAATATGGTCAACATTCGTGCCTGGTTGGAAGCAGATCTTGAGCGTGGGAAAAAAATCTTGCACGCCAACCGATCGTTCATATTCTTCACAGAGCTTGAAGGTCATGATCCAGATTTTGGCCCAATCGCAGCGGCAGGAGTTCAGCTAACGGCGGGTAGAAGTTTGGCAGTTGATAAGTCCATTCATCCTTATGGAACACCGGTTTGGCTTTCAACGCAGCAACCGCTTCCGGATCAAACCAGCAACTTTCAGCGATTAATGATTGCACAAGATACAGGCTCTGCCATAGTTGGTGAACAGCGCGGCGATATCTTTATTGGTTCCGGAAAAGAAGCTGGCATTATTGCTGGCAGTGTTCGCCATGATACTGATTTTGTCGTGCTCCATCCAAAAGGCGCATGATGAATGTCAAAGAGGCGCAAGGAAGATTTTGAACTTTGGGAACGGGTAAAGCGCACTGCAAAACCTTCGCACAGCAATCGTGCGAGTTTGGAATTTAAAGCTGAGTTGGGTGAAATGAGCATCGCCCGGCCAGAACCGATACGCGGCGTACCGCGCATTATTCGGCCCTATGCACCAGAACCGCCCGTAACAATTTCATTGGCGCGTAAGCCATCTTTACTGGATCAGGCGGTTACCCGAAAAATTGTTAAGGGCAGAACCGGAATTGATGGGCGCATTGATTTGCATGGTATGACCCAATCAGAAGCTCATTACAGGCTATTCAGATTCCTGGAAAACTCCTATCAAACAGGAAGGCGAACCATTCTGATTATAACTGGGAAAGGCACCCGCGGTGAGGGGGTATTGAGGAACGCTGTTCCGCGATGGTTGTCAGAGCCGGAGTTTCGAAAATATGCCAGCGGTTATCACGAAGCTCACGTAACCCATGGCGGTGGTGGTGCTCTTTATGTTCGAATTAGAAATCTCATAAAGGCTGCAAGAAAATGACGCCCTTTGGACTAAAAATGAGAGAGCTGCGTGCGCAAAAAGACGTAAATCAAAAGCAAATGGCGGCAGATTTAAAAGTGTCAGCCGCGTATCTGTCGGCTCTTGAACGTGGGCATAGAGGTATCCCGAGCTGGCAATTTTTGCAGCGGTTGATCGGTTATTTTAATATAATTTGGGACGATGCCGAAGAATTACAAAAATTGGCAGCAACGTCACATACGCGAGTAGTTGTTGATACAGAAAACCTGTCCGCTAGTGCAACCAATCTGGCAAATTGTCTTTCCGGTCAGATTCAAAACTCTCGGAAACTGAGTGTGATGAACTAACGCATAAAATTTCAAAGCTCACTTCAAAATAGCTTCAAGTTCGGAACGTTTTTCGTTCACCAGCCAGCCGTAATAATTTTCCCTCGGAAGACCGCCCTTGGCCTTTGCACGACGCGCGCGATTTCTCACATCCCCAAGATTATAAAGCGTTGAAGTCACCCCGGGATTATTAGAGATATCAAAACCGCCAATTGACCTATACGAATCGATGGATACGCGAATTACAGCTGCCATATACTGAAGCGTTGTATCGGGTTCCATGGTAGTCTTGTAAACTTCATTGGCACGGCTTGCTGAGAGTTTTTTCTTTTGGCTTTTCTTTGCAACAACATCGGTAACTTGCAAGGCTGTAAGTGGATTAATCTGCCCCAGTCCAAATGTTTGCCCTGCATAAAAGGGTTGAAAGAAAACCCGGCCAAACCGCTCATTCGGCCACTTCGTGCCGCCTACTGCTTTGCCTTGAAATTTCGCCTTCCATACGCCCTCGCGACAGGCCCAAAGATCATATGAATCTCGCGATGTCTCACATTTTGAAAATTCTGGTCGCTTTACAAATTTGGAGACAGATTCTCCCGCGTGCGAAAACTCTACATCTGATTTAAAATATGAAATGGCCTTAACATAGTAAGTCTGTAAATGATCCAGCGCATCTACGTTATAAGTATGCTCGCCAACCAATGCACCAACAATATGGATAGGCGCAATCCCGTATCGCTTTGCAGCTTTTTTGATTTTACCTTTTAGCTTCTTGTCTGAATCAATCAGGTCCCGAATTTTTTCGTATTTTGCCTGGAAGCTGCCATTTGTAGAACGTGTACGCGAAACAGATGTTGCAGGAATTTTTGGCTGTGAGGCGCTGCGGTTTCCAGGCGGAACTTTTGTCACGGCAAACGATGGTGTTGCAATGCTCAAGGTGAGAAATACTAGGGCAGTTATGGGCAAAATATAACGCATAAATTTCAAAACCTTTTAAAGCACCAACTTACATGACCTAGTGTCAACTTATGCTAATTGCATGGTTTTGAAATTAGAGTCGATAGAAAGTCTTCAAATTTTTTGTGAGTTTTATCTTAGAATACGCGTTCCCTGCCCAAAATATCAGTTGAGTTTGGGTAGGGAACATTTGAAATCAGAGAATGAAACGGCTCAGATCAACATCTTTGGCCAGTTCCCTAAGGTGTTTTTTCACGTATTTGGCGTCAACTTTAACGTCTTCCTCGGCCAAATCGGGAGCAGTGAAGGATATTTCATCCAATACTCTTTCCATTACAGTTTGCAGTCTGCGAGCACCGATGTTCTCGATGGTTGAATTAAGTTCAACCGCGATATCAGCAATCTCATCAATCGCATCTTCAGTAAACTCAAGTTCAACGCCTTCAGTTTTCAACAAGGCTACATATTGTTTGACAAGGCTGGCTTCCGGTTCAGTTAGAATGCGGCGGAAATCCTCTTTTTCCAATGCGCGCAGTTCAACGCGAATGGGTAGCCGGCCCTGAAGTTCTGGCAATAAATCCGATGGCTTTGAAACATGAAACGCGCCGGATGCAACGAAAAGAATATGATCAGTTTTTACCTGCCCATGCTTGGTGGATACCACGGTTCCTTCAATCAATGGAAGCAGGTCGCGCTGAACGCCTTCGCGAGAAACACCGGAGCTTGATCGTTGATCATTAACAGCAATCTTATCAATCTCGTCCAGGAAAACGATTCCGTTGTTTTCTACAGCTTCAATGGCTTCGGCAACAATACTTTCATCATCCAGCATCTTGTCTGACTCATCAGCAATTAGCGCTTCATACGATTCAGTAACCGTGGTTTTCTTTTTCCTGGTTCGGCCACCAAAACCTTTGCCGAATATTTCGCCAAGGTTTAAAACGCCAACGCTTCCGCCCGGCATGCCTGGAATGTCCATTCCGCCCATTGGGTTTGAAGTATCAGCGACTTCAATCTCGATTTCTTTATCATCCATTTCGCCATTGCGAAGTTTCTTTCGGAAGCTCTCCTTGGTGGCAGGGCTTGCTGTTTCGCCGACCAACGCAGCCAGGACACGTTCTTCTGCTGCAAGATGGGCCTTTGCTTTTACCGCTTCACGCTTTTTCTCTCGTACCAGACTGATGCCGATTTCCACAAGGTCACGAACAATCTGTTCCACATCTCGGCCGACATATCCGACTTCTGTAAACTTTGTTGCTTCCACTTTTAGAAATGGCGCTCCGGCCATCTTCGCAAGGCGGCGAGAGATTTCAGTTTTACCAACACCTGTGGGCCCAATCATAAGAATGTTCTTGGGCATAATTTCTTCTTTCATCATGCCTTCAA
Organism: Hyphomicrobiales bacterium; assembly: GCA_011087745.1. GTDB lineage: Bacteria > Pseudomonadota > Alphaproteobacteria > Rhizobiales > Rhizobiaceae > JAALLB01. Next base: position 5,120 of record JAALLB010000030.1, read on the forward strand.
GCTGTTGCCTGCGCCAGCGATTGCGAAGCGCAATTGCAACGGCGCGCTTGGCGTCTTTTTGGCCAATGATAAAACGATCAAGTTCTGAAACGATCTCGCGTGGTGAAAAGTCAGTCATATGAAATTACCTTAAAAGGGAAAAATTATTTATCTGTATCGAGTGATTCAATGATCAGGCTGTGGTTGGTATAAACACAAATCTCGCCGGCAATTTTCATTGCTTTTTCGGCGATTTTTTTAGCTGATAATTTACTGTCAGAAAGCGCACGAGCTGCAGCAAGCGCATAGTTGCCGCCTGAACCAATGGCCATTATGCCATCTTCCGGCTCGAGAACATCACCATTACCAGTGACACACAGAGTATTGTTTTTATCTGCAACCAGCATCATTGCTTCAAGATTGCGTAGATATTTGTCAGTTCGCCAGTCTTTCGCCAATTCAACACAAGCCCGCATGAGCTGACCTGGATATTGCTCGAGTTTCTTTTCCAGCCGTTCAAGCAAGGTAAAAGCATCAGCTGTAGCACCGGCAAAACCGGTAATTACATCTTGGTCCTTGCCAATTCGGCGCACTTTTCGGGCATTACCCTTAATAACTGTCGGCCCAAGGCTAACCTGCCCATCACCGGCAATTACAACTTTATTGCCTTTGCGAACAGTTACGATGGTTGTTGCATGCATCGAAGGATGTTTTGACATTGAGAAACCTCAGAATATTTCATTTGCACCAATGTAAGACGTTTGCAGCGCATTTCAAATTTATTTTGCAATTTGGTTGATGAATACCTGGTTATAGCTTTTGTAAGAATGTCTTGGTATAGGATGCATGAAACCCATTAACTGACATAAGAGTAAATGTTATGCGTAACGCTAAATTGTCACGAAAAACGGCTGAAACTGATATCTCCGTTGAGATCAACATCGACGGAACAGGCGAGTATGATGTTCAAACCGGTGCTGGTTTTTTTGATCACATGCTGGATCAACTTTCTCGTCACTCTCTCATTGACATGAAGGTTCGCTGCGATGGTGACTTGCACATTGATGCCCATCACACATCAGAAGACGTTGGCATTGCTTTGGGCCAAGCAGTGTCTCAGGCCCTGGGTGACCGAAAAGGCATCACGCGCTATGCCTCACTTGATTTGGCGATGGATGAAACACTGACCCGTGCAGCAGTTGATGTGTCTGGCAGGCCTTATCTAATTTGGGATGTCAATTTCTCGGCTCCAAAAGTAGGTGATTATGACACCGAATTGTTCAAGGAATTTTTCCAGGCGTTTTCACAGCATGCTGGCATCACATTGCACGTGACCAATCATTATGGTGACAATAATCACCATATTGCAGAGACCTGTTTTAAGGCGGTTGCTCGTGTGCTTCGTGTTGCAATGGAAATTGATCCTCGTCAGGCTGACCGTATCCCTTCGACAAAAGGTTCGCTTTAAATCCCCCATAACAGTTGTTCTGAAGCTCACTTGCGTTTAAACATCAGGCCATGACTACTTACACCATATATATGTCACCTGCTGGTAGCTCTGAAGGTTCTGAAGAAGATTTCTGTCTTGTTCCGGATGCAAAGGCTACTTTGGCGCTTATTTTTCCGCCTTTCTGGCTGGCATGGCATCGGTTGTGGTTGCCATTGATGGTATATTTTGTCGTAATTGCTGCAATTGTGATGATCGCTGTATGGAGCCCCGGTATTGCGGTTTCGTATCTTTCAATTTTGCCAGGATTTTATCTTCTGTTGGAAGGTTACCAGCTAGTGCGTCAGAATCTGGAAGCAAAGGGCTGGCAATATATAGGCGTTGTTGAAGGTGAAAATCGAGAAGAGGCTGAGATACGCTTTTTGGTTGATTCAGGCAAGGAAGTCACCAAACCTGCCCCTAAAATTCGAAATGATCACAAACCACTTGTAATAGCGACTAGCTCTAAATCAAATAACATGGGCCTTTTTCCGGAATAAAACATGCGAATTGCAATTATCGACTATGGCTCCGGAAACTTGCGTTCCGCACAAAAAGCTTTTGAGCGGGCAAGCGGAGAAGCAGGAATTACTGCTGATGTAAAGCTAACCAGCGACGCAGATTGGGTTCTAAAAGCGGATCGTATTGTGTTGCCTGGTGTTGGCGCATACGCAGATTGTCGTGCTGGACTTGACGCCGTTGACGGCATGGTTGATGCATTGGAAGAAACGGTTCTTAAACAAGCAAAACCGTTTTTGGGAATTTGTGTTGGAATGCAATTAATGGCTACACGCGGCCTGGAAAAAGCAACAACAATGGGTCTGAGCTGGATTGAAGCTGATGTGGTTAGAATGCAGCCTGAAGATACCAAATTAAAAATTCCGCAAATTGGCTGGAACACAATTGAAATTGTAAATCCGCATCCATTACTGGATGGGATTGAAACCGGTGATGAAGGTCTTCATGCTTATTTTGTGCATTCCTATCATCTGGAATGTAGAAAGCCTGAAGAGTGTATTGCAACAACTGATTATGGTGGCTCAGTTACAGCTATCGTGGGCCGCGATAATATGGTGGGCACGCAATTTCACCCGGAAAAAAGCCAGCGTCTAGGGCTGGCTCTAATTAGTAATTTTCTAAAATGGGCACCGTAATGTCAAAAATTTTATTTCCGGCAATAGACTTAAAAGATAGTGAATGTGTTCGCCTTAAACTTGGCGATATGAACGAAGCAACCGTCTATAATGAAAACCCGGGCGCACAGGCAAAGGCGTTTGAAGATCAGGGCTTTAAATGGCTGCACGTAGTGGATCTTAATGGTGCATTTGAAGGTGAAACCGTAAACGGAAAAGCGGTCGAGGCCATATTGGCAAATACCAAAAACCCTGTTCAGCTTGGCGGCGGCATTCGCACCCTCGATCATATAGAACATTGGCTGGACAAAGGCATTGCCCGTGTAATTTTTGGAACGATCGCAGTTAGGGATCCTGAGTTGGTCATAAAGGCATGTCAAAAATTTCCGGGCAAAATAGCAGTTGGTATTGATGCAAAAGGTGGCAAGGTTGCTGTTGAGGGATGGGCAGAAGCTTCTGAACTTGGTGTCATTGAGCTTGCACAAAAATTTGAGGGTGCTGGCGTGTCCGCCATAATTTATACAGACATTGATCGCGATGGAATTTTAACCGGCATCAATTGGCCCTCAACGATTGAACTGGCAAATGCCGTCTCAATTCCGGTAATTGCATCTGGCGGGTTAGCTTCCATAAAGGATGTGAGACGCATGGTAGAACCAGACTGTGCAAAGCTGGAAGGTGCCATCACTGGCCGCGCGCTTTATGATGGCCGTTTGGATGCAAGTGAAGCCTTAAAGGTTTTAAGCTCATGACGTTGAAAGTTAGAATTATTCCATGCCTGGATGTTGCCGATGGCCGGGTTGTTAAAGGGGTGAACTTTGTTGACCTTATCGATGCAGGCGATCCTGTTGAGGCAGCTATTGCTTATGATGCCGCGGGAGCGGATGAGCTTACGTTTCTTGATATTACTGCAACATCCGAAGGCCGTGCTGCAACGTTCGACATGATCGCCCGCACCGCTGAACAATGTTTCATGCCATTGACTGTTGGTGGCGGTGTTCGTGAAGTTGCTGATATTCGCAAATTTCTTTTGGCTGGCGCAGACAAGGTTTCAGTAAATACGACGGCTGTTAAAAATCCGGATTTTGTTGCAGAGGCTGCGGACAAATTTGGTGACCAATGCATTGTTGTGGCAATTGATGTAAAAAAAGTATCTGCCGAAGGCGATGTTGATCGCTGGGAAATTTTTACCCATGGCGGCAGAAAAGAAACAGGCATCGATGCTGTGGAGTTTGCCGAGCTTGTTGTATCAAAAGGAGCGGGCGAAATTTTGCTTACATCGATGGATCGTGACGGCACGCAGGTTGGTTATAATTTGCCGCTTACCCGGGCGATATCCGATGCTGTGCATGTGCCGGTAGTTGCTTCTGGCGGCGTTGGCAATCTGGATCATTTGGTGGAAGGGGTTACAAAGGGTGGTGCCAGCGCAGTATTGGCTGCTTCCATTTTCCATTTTGGTACTTATACGATTGGCGAAGCCAAAGCCCATATGCAAGCGGCTGGTATTCCAGTAAGAATGCAGACATAGTATGTTTTTAATTTGGACTGCCCGATGAAAGACTTCACCTTACAAGATCTAAATGAAATCATTGCCGCGCGCTCCCTGGAAGGAGCGGATGTTTCCTATACCAGTACGCTCCTTTCTGCAGGTACTGAAAAATGTGCCAAAAAATTTGGCGAGGAAGCCATTGAAGCAATTATCGCGGCAACCTCTGGAGACAAGGTTGAACTGGTTAAGGAAACAGCCGACGTGCTTTATCATTTGCTGGTGTTATTGCGCAGTGAGGGCATCATGCTTGAAGACATAATGATGGAGTTGCAAAAGCGCACTTCGCAATCAGGCCTAGAAGAAAAAGCTTCGCGATAATTCCATGAGTAATACCCAAGATAAATTTTGGCATCATGCTGATTTTCCTGAAGATGAAGATCGCATTTCACCGTACCGATTTTTCTCGGTTAAAGAGTGGCAAGCTTTTAAGGCTGACACTGTGATGACGTTAACAGAAGAAGAAATTGCAAGACTGCGTTCTCTCAATGATCCGATTTCCATGGAGCAGGTAGAACGCGTCTATCTTTCTATGTCCAGATTACTTTCAACTCACGTAGAAGCACTTCAACAGCTCTTCAAATTGCGAAGCAAGTTTTTGCAGTTTTCAGGAATGAAAACTCCATTTGTCATCGGTATTGCCGGCTCGGTAGCCGTTGGTAAATCCACCACGGCTCGTATTTTGAAAGAGCTCTTGGCACGCTGGCCATCAAGTCCGAAAATCGATCTGATAACCACCGATGGTTTTTTGAAACCTAATGCACAACTCAAACAAGAGGGCTTGATGGAACGCAAGGGGTTTCCGGAAAGTTATGATGTTGGGGAAGTTCTCCGGTTTTTGTCTTCGATTAAGGCAGGTGTGGAAACGGTAACTGCTCCCGTTTATTCTCACTTCAGCTATGATGTGTTGCCAGGTCAATTTACGAAAATAGATCGCCCCGACATTTTGATATTTGAAGGTATTAATGTTCTTCAATCCCGAGATATGTCTCGTGAGGGTGATAGCATCCCGTTGGTTTCTGATTATTTTGATTTTGCAATCTACATCGACGCCGAGGAACAGGACATCGAAGATTGGTATGTTACCCGGTTTATGGGACTTCGAGATACTGCATTTAGAGATCCAGCCTCTTTCTTTCATCATTATTCCACAACCAGTGATGAAGAAGCGTTTACTGAAGCAAAAAGACTTTGGGAAACAATAAACCTTGTAAATTTGCATGACAATATTTTACCCACGCGCCCGCGTGCAGATTTGATATTGAAAAAAGGTCGCGATCATTTAGTGGAAAAAGTAGCGCTTAGAAAATTGTAGCTGATTAAGTTGCTTTTGGTTTTATCCAGAAATATCTGGTTCCGTAATAAATCATCGCAACAATAATAGCGCCAAAAATGCCATCAATCGCATAATGCCAAGCTAGGTACACAGAACTAAACTCTATTAATAGAGCGTAGGATGCAAAAAGAATGCCCAGTTTTTTATTCACTTCGAAGGCAAAAAAGACATTCAAAGCAGCGATTGAAACATGAATACTTGGAAAAGCAGATATGCCGGTTCCAAAATCGGTGGAGTTGGTTGCATATGCATGCCAAAGAAAGTTTTGGAAACCAATGACGGTGTTGTTTTCATAAGCAGCGAGCAATTTTATTTGCTCGCCAAACCTGAAAGCATCACCAGTAACATTTTCATAAAAAGCTGGGCCAGCTGAGATATACATACCAGCAAGTAGATTTCCCACAACAACCCAGACTAGAATGAAGCAGGTGATGTATCGTTTTCTATAAAGTTTTTCTTGCGAAGAAATACACATTATAAACAGAATTGCCACAGTACTAGACTCTTGATCTGAATGCGTTGTTGAGTTTAGGTTTTGAACGCT
>JAALLB010000031.1 GCA_011087745.1 Hyphomicrobiales bacterium
AAGCCTGAAACGTCAACCCCAAATAATCAGATTTTCAAGGACTCGGAGTATATACAGAGAATAACCTAATAGGGAATACCATGCTTATCAGCAAAATCAGTCAGGACTTCCATTACCGTCGTTTGCTCAAGGGTATCTTCTAACGCAGGAAGTAACTTCTTCTGCAATTCACCAATATCAAGCGCCATTAACATCGCTTTTACCGGTCCCACAGCAATCGGAGACATTGAAACACTTTTATAACCCAGCGCAAAAAGTGCCATCGCTGAAATCGGTCGCCCGGCAATCTCACCACATAAAGTTACCGGTGTTTTGTGTTCTTCGGATTTATCGATAATCTTTTTCAACATTCGCAAGAATGATTTGCTGAGCGGACTAAATCGGTTAGCAAGATTTACATTACCGCGACCGCTTGCCATCATGAACTGATGCAAATCATTTGAACCAACTGAAATAAAATCGACTGCCTGCATCAACTCATCCAGTTGCCAAAGCAGGCTTGGCACCTCAAGCATTGCGCCAAGCTCGAGAGAACGCGGCATCTCGTGTCCAAAACGGGTTTGCAATTCAACTTCGCGCTTTATCAATTCACGAACCTGATTGATTTCCCAAACTTCCGTGACGAGTGGAACCATCAATCTTAAATTGCGACCAGCTGCTGCTTTCAGCAGAGCTCGAACCTGTGAGCGTAGGAGTGCTGGTCTGTCGAGCGACAAACGTATAGCCCGCCAACCCATGGCAGGATTTTCTTCATTGAGGGTCTTCAAATAGGGGAGAACTTTATCGCCGCCAATATCCAGAGTTCTGAACGTCATCGGTTTATCACCCGCCTCGTCCAATACGTGCCGGTATAGTTCTTCTTGCTCCCCAAGTCTTGGCAATGTTGCTGAAACCATAAATTGAAGTTCAGTTCTGAAAAGACCAACACCGCTGGCGCCACTTGTTTCAAGTTGCTTCAGATCCATTACAAGACCCGCATTCATGAGCAAGCTAATATCTACACCATCTTTGGATTTTGCCGGTTTATTGCGCAGTTTTTCATACTGCTTTTGGCGCCCTGCTCTAAATTTCACTTTTTCTGCATAGGCGTTTTCCATATCCAGCGGAGGTCGCAGCATAACTGAGCCTGCTTCGCCATCGACAATAACCGGATTACCCTGCTCGGCATTTGAAACAAAATCGGCAAGTTGACCAACAACCGGAATGCCAAGGGCACGCGCTACAATCACGACATGAGAATTGGGAGCAGCTTCTTCCAATACAAGACCGCGCAATTTTTTGCTGTTGTAATCAAGCAATTCTGTAGCGCCCATGTTTCGGGCCACAATGACGTGATCGCCGCCAACAATAGCAGCGCTCGCTCCATGCTCCTTGCCAACAAGCTCCCGCAATAAGCGATTTGCCAGATCATCAAAATCATGAAGGCGTTCGCGCAAATATGGGTCCGGCCGCCTCATCATCCGAGCCCGATTATCATTTTGCACTTTTTCAACCGCAGCCTCTGCTGTTAAGCCATTTGCAATCGCCTCTTCCATACGGCGGTTCCAACCGCGATCATGCGCAAACATGCGATAAGTCTCAAGCACATCACGATGTTCACCTTCAATCGGAACATTACCACTTTGAAAAAGCACATCGATAGAAACCTGAACCTTAATGAGAGCTTCCCGTAAACGGCTAATCTCATCTTCAACCTGATCGTTGAAAAGATTGGTAACAATCACCCGTGGTTCGTGCAGGACGACATATCCAAGACCAATACCATCGGAAAGTGCAATACCTTCCATGGTTAAGGGCCGACTTAAATCTAGGGCCACTCCCTTGGGAGAAAGTTTTTCCAATTCCCCCGTTGCAATTAACTCACCAAGAACCATCGCAGTTGTTTCAAGCGCTTCAACTTCCGCATCCATGTAAACCCGGTTTGATTTGTTTTGAACAACCAAAACACCCAAGACGCGACCAGCCCGTAAAATTGGCACACCCAGAAACGCATTGAAAATCTCTTCGCCGGTTTCGGGAAGATATTCGAATGCCGGGTGTTTCTGGGCTTCATTCAAATTCAAAGCTCTGGCAGAAACCGCAATCGTTCCAACCAAACCTTGCCCCATCCGAAGTGAGGACACATGAACCGCTTCAGGATTAAGGCCATGAGATGCGTAAAGCTCCAACATGCCATCAGCACGCAATACATAAACTGAACACACTTCAGCTACCATGTTGCCAGCAATATCAGCAACAATGATGTCCAGCCGCTTTTGCGGGTCATGTGGTTCAGCCATTACTTCGCGCAAGCGGCGAAGAAGAACGCTAGGGCCTTTAGGTTGAGAGCTCATAATGCCTCCCAGTAAGGGGAATTTACCCAGATTTCTATTCGTAAAACTACTGATACGCTTTTTTTACAAGCTTGCTAATTTACTGATTTAGACCATAAACAGCATGCAAGGTGCGAACAGCAAGTTCTGTGTAATCGGCATCAATCAACAGCGAAAACTTGATTTCTGATGTTGTTATAGCACGAATATTGATGTTTTTGTCGGCAAGAGCGGCAAATGCAGTTGAAGCAACGCCCGCATGACTACGCATGCCAATGCCAATAACCGAAATTTTTGCCAACCCGGTATCGCTTTGCATCGCTTCAAAGGAAATATCATCTCGTTCATCTTCAAGCACTTTGACAGCTTTTTTCACATCCCCTTCGGGAATTGTAAAAGTCATGTCTGTTTTTGAACCGTCTTCAGAAACGCTTTGAACGATCATATCAACGTTGATATGGCTGTCCGCAAGCGGACCAAAGATAGAAGCTGAAATGCCGGGCCGGTCAGGAACACGGCGCAGAGAAATTTGAGCTTCATCTTTTGTGTAGGCGATGCCTATTACAACTTCTTTTTCCAAAATCTCATCCTCATCACAAATTAGCGTGCCAACTACTGTGTCTGGGTTAATACTTTCAGGCTCTTCAAAACTGGACCGTACAAAGGTTCTTACACCGTGGATCATCGCCATTTCAACTGAACGAACCTGAAGTACCTTTGCCCCCAATGATGCCATTTCCAACATCTCTTCAAAAGAGATTTTTTCCATACGCTTGGCTCGTGGCTCAATGCGGGGATCTGTTGTGTAAACACTATCAACATCCGTATAAATATCACAGCGATCTGCATCAATCGCAGAAGCAATCGCGACAGCAGAAGTATCAGACCCACCACGGCCAAGAGTTGCAATGCGGTTATCAGGGCCAATCCCCTGAAATCCGGCAACCACCGCAACTTGTCCGCCAGATATCCGTTCAATCAACAAATCTGCTTCAATATCTTCAATACGAGCAGCACCATGCGTTGCATCTGTCTTCAACGGAATTTGCCATCCCTGCCAGGAACGCGCATCAACACCAATATGCTGCAAGCCCATGGCGAGAAGGCCTGATGTTACCTGCTCACCAGAAGCGACCACCGCATCATATTCCCGCGCATCATGCATCGGCGCTATTTCTCGTGTCCAGGAAACCAGCTCATTCGTTTTGCCAGACATCGCAGACACAACAACAGCAACTTCATTGCCCGCATCTACTTCACGTTTTACATGGCGCGCTACAACTCGGATGCGTTCAATATCCGCAACCGAGGTACCACCGAATTTCATTACCAGTCGGGCCAATTATCTTCTCTTAAATCTGAACTGTGTTCTGAACAAAAAAATACGCTCCTTTGACAGAAGCGAGTTGTCGCCCTTTTACAGAATAAACTTAATTGTCGCAAGCCACACTTATTGACATCTTGCTCGATTGGCACAACCTATGTTCAAGGCAAAGGATATAAACATGACCAAAACCGCACAAACCACAATTGATGAAGAAGAAGTAGCTCGCTTCTCCGCAATGGCGGCAGAATGGTGGGATCCAACGGGCAAGTTTAAACCACTTCACAAATTCAATCCGGTTCGCCTTGAATACATCAAGGAAAAAGTCTGCGAGAATTTTGGCAGGGATGTAAAAGATCCAAAGGCTTTCAAAGGTTTGCGAATACTGGATATTGGCTGTGGCGGTGGCCTGCTGGCAGAACCCATGGCAAGGCTTGGCGCTAATGTTGTGGCAGCGGATGCATCTGACATTAATATTGAAGTTGCGAAAATTCATGCAGAACAATCTGGCTTGAAAATTGATTATCGAGCTATCACATCCGAAAGTCTTGAAGCAGATGGCGAGAAATTTGACATTATCCTGAACATGGAAGTGGTTGAGCACGTCGCCGACGTAAATCTCTTCATGTCTTCTTGCGCCAGAATGGTAAAATCTGATGGCCTGATGTTTGTAGCAACCATCAACCGAACCGCAAAAGCAAACATGCTAGCAATCTTCATGGCAGAAAATGTTCTAAAATGGCTGCCAAAAGGCACGCACGAATACGAAAAATTGGTGCGACCAGAAGAAATCCATGCCCCAATCGCAGCAGAAGGTATGGAGATCATCGATGAAACAGGTGTATTCTACAACCCGCTACAAGATCGCTGGAACAAGTCCCGTGACATGGATGTGAATTACATGCTGTTGGCAAAGAAAAGTTGAATGGCCGCTGTGTGCCAAAAGTGACCAAGTCCAAATCTTGCTTCAAGAGAAGCTAGTAAGAATTTAAGCATTCACTGTTTGCCAGCCATTTCCGCGCGATGAGCATCGGCAAGTTCAGCCATACTATTAAAACAAAAATCATAGCTAGGCATGTCATCCGGGTTCATTGTCGCCCCGAAACCATCTTTCTCATGGCGTCGATAAATCCAGCAGTTGGATAGCCCGTATTTATTTGCAGGACCATGATCATGGAACATGCTTTCGGCGGTATGTAGGATGTCGCTTTTGTCTATTCCCTGGCGTGCAAGTGTTTCCAGCATGTAGTCAAAATTTCGATCAGATGGTTTGTAGCTGCCAACGTCTTCTGCGGTGTAAACGCCATCGAAATGCACGCCAAGGCGGGCATTAGAACCTGAAAAACTTAAGTTATCAGTGTTGGTCAGAACGACGAGTTTGTAGTGTTGTTTTAGGTAAGCTAAAGCATAGCGACTATCCTCGAACGCTGGCCATTGACGCACGGACAAACCATATGCCTGGCATTCTTCCCAGGTAACTTCTACGCCCCATTCTTCAGCTAATCTCCTATAAACAACTGCCAGCAATTCATAATACTTCTTGTTTGGTGTCCAACGTTGCGTTGTAGATTCGTGATAGGCATGCGCCTCCAAAATGTCATCGCGAGACAAGCTCCGACTGACTTTGTCCGTTAGAGGTTTTAGTCCTGTTACCATACCACTTTCCCAGTTAATCAACGTGCCATACACATCAAATGCCAGAACTTTAAAATCACTTAATTTCATTGTTTATATTCCCTCCATTGGATTTTGGGTAAAGCTTCTTCGCTTAGACTAGGCCCATCGGATAAGCCCGACAATTGCTGATATCGCGTACATTGCCTGAAGCAATAAAAACGTCCAACGACGATCTATAACTGCCCATCCCGCGAACAAGACGGTCGATATCAGAAGAATTGTAAACCCGATAACTTCTGCTCCGATATTCATTGCGATCAAAAGTGCATAGGCCATCGCTAGGACAGAGCCAATTATTTCAAACATTGTTGTAAGCTTGCGACGCTCACCAGCAATAGCACTTGCTTCTTCAAAATCTGTCAACCTGCCATTCCTTTTCCAACTTGACGCTTTCCATTTTGATAGACTAAAAGTAGATATGACACAAATGAATGAATGTCATTTTTTAATTAATTTTAGTCATTGAGGAAGTACACGTGGCCAGTAAACTAGAGATTGATGCATTGCGTGCATTGAGGACAATAGGAACCCACGGCGGCGTTACCAAGGCTGCTAACCAAATGGGCCTGTCCCAATCTGCTGTAAGCCACAAAATCAGACGACTGGAAAACGCTTTGGATTGCGATCTCTTGGCACGGCAAGCTGGTGGATCACTTTTTACAGAAGCTGGGAAACGCCTTCACGATTACGCCTTGCGGATCATAAGTCTGCATGATGAAGCCTTGGCTGATTTGGGAAAGAAATCACTGGATGGAACCATTCGCCTTGGCATGACCGAGGATGCAACGACAAGCGACATTGCAGGAATATTGGGCCGTTTCACAAGGCTGTATCCATCGGTGAATGTTCGAACCCGAACCAGCCAAAGTTTGAATGTTCAAACGTGGCTGGATTCAGGAGAACTTGACTTGGCAATGATGCAAGTCTTCAAAGAAGATGTCTGCGAAAATGATCTTGTCCTTTTTGAAGACAGTCTTCATTGGGTCAAATCGTGTGACTTGGTACTTGACCCTTCCAGATCAATTCCATTTCTGTCATTCGACAACAACTGCTTTTACCGAAAATGGGGGTTTTCCGAAGGATTACAGCAAGGGCATTCCTTCGAAAAAGTTCTCGAGTGTCCCAGTGCAGCAGGGATTCAATCTGGCGTTCGCTCCGGACTAGGCATTGCCTTGCTGAATGGATTACATATTACCCCTGATATTGAGATAATTAAGAACCTGCTCCCGACGCCTCCTAGTATAACATTTGTCGCCAGAACAAATCCCAAGAGCCGATCAGCATCCGTCAAAACCTTAGTGAATGAAATCGCCCGAGAGTTCCAGGAACCACCATCCAGCTTTTAATGTCTGCTTTGGCTCAGCAAAGGTAATTCAAAGCTTCCAAATGTTGTTTATATTTACAAAAACCCACGACTTTGAACTTCACCCAAATCAAAAGGCTTTTTCAGAACCTGGGCGGTATTTATTGCTTGGTACGAAACCGGACTTCACAGGCTCACGTAGGTGTTTTACCCAAAGTTCGCGTCCAGGGTGAATTCCAGCTCCCTGAATGGCTGATACTGCAGACCCACGCATGCGGGCAAGAAGTCTTGTATCTGCATCGCCGCAAGATGGGTGCATGCCGCCGTTGGCATCCACAACTTTTTGCCAGGCAATTTTGCGAGCTTCAACAATTGCAGCATCTTGAAGAGCAGTACAATTGATTTCGCTTGTATTCAGATCAACAACGATTTCATCACCATCTTCAACCAATGCAATTGGTCCGCCGACGGCTGCTTCTGGGCCAACGTGACCAATCACGAGACCAACAGAACCGCCCGAAAAGCGTGCATCCGTCATAAGACCAACGACAATATCTCGCTCACGACAAAGGGTTGTTATACGAGAGGTGGAATCAAGCATTTCCGGCATGCCCGGAGCACCGCTTGGTCCTTCATACCGTACCATCACCATGTCATGGTTTTGAAAACTATCTGGCGATTGATCCAACGCATCCAGCAATTCTTGCTCTGAATCAAAACAGCGTGCCTTGCCTCTAAAGACGTTATCTTCCAGCCCACCTTCAACGCCGGCAAGTTTTAAAATTGCACTAAAGTCTGGAGAAAGATTACCGCCAAGAACACGAAGGCCACCTGTAGGCTTGTAAGGTTTCTCTACCGGATAAACTACACGGCCATCTGGATCAGCTGTTTCAAGGCGAGCAATCTGCTCAGATAATGTTTCACCCGTACAGGTGGCTGTATCGCCGTTGACCAAACCTGCAGCAATCAGCTCTTTAACGATCACTTGAATGCCGCCAATCTCATCAATATCCACCATCGAATAAAGGCCGTATGGACGCGCATCAGTGAGAACAGGAATTAGGTTTTGAGAAAGGTGATTAAACTCTTCTGGTGTCATCACATCTTTCCAGAAATTCTCATACCCAGCAGCACGAGAGATTTCTGGTGCGTGCAACACAACGTTGGTTGAGCCGCCAATCGCCATTGCAACAATAAGTGCATTGCGAAGGTTATCCCGTTTGACAATATCACGAGGCTTAATGCCCTTTTGGATCATCGCATCAAGATAGGTCACCAGTTGATTTGGAAACTTATTCATACGACGTGGATCATCTGATGGTGGTGAAACCATATCAAGAGGCTCCATACCAAGCACTGCTATGAATGTCTGCATGGTGTTATAGGTAAATACACCGCCACAGCTGCCATAACCTAGGCAAGCTGCACATGAGATATGCTTTTTATATTCTTCATCCGGATGCCCTGCCACTTGAAAAGCAGCAATAATATCAAGCATCTCATTGCTCTTGGGATCTTTTGTCGGGCGAATAGGACCATCAGACATGATAATGGCTGGTTTATTGTGCTCCAAGATTGCGGACAGTGTCCCAACAGGCGGCTTGTCACAAGCTACCACTGCAATTGTACCTTCAAGATTGCTTGCACTTAGGTGTTCACAAATACTATCATTCGTGACTTCCCGGCCAATCAGGGAATACCGCATTTCACGCGTGCCATTACGCATTCCATCGGAAGTTGCGATCGTATATTCAGGTTGCACAAGACGCATTTTTATCTGACCATCGCCCGTACCAATACGGCTGCGCAGACACTCGTGAATAGCTTCAACCTTGCCTTGAACACCAAGATAACACTGGCTGTCACCCTTGTTGCCAACCACACCCACTGCGGGGCTATGGATAAGTTCCATGTCTGTTCCAAGTTCGCGCGCAATGCCATAGGTTTGGCTGTTGCGACCAGGATGTTTATCCATGACTTTAGTTTCGGAATTTGACACGCATACTCTCCTAAAATGTTAGGCTGTTGGGAATAAATTTCATCAGATTAGTTTCTAGTTTGCCAATTGTAGAAGGTCAATAAATTAAGCGACAAAATCTTGTTCTGATTAATTCTTCTCTTCTGGCAAATCTGGGATAGGCACAACATTTACACCTTCTTCAGCAAGATCAACGGCTTCTTCCACAGTCGCTTTGCCATAAATTCCACGTGCTTCTGTTTCTCCATAATGAATTTTACGCGCTTCTTCGGGAAACTTGTCGCCAACATTCTCTGAATTTTTTTCGATGTGTTGCTTGATCTCTCGAAGCTTATTGACCATTTCTTCTGGTAATTGTGGCGCAATGGCCGTCATGGACTTGTTGCCATCACCGGATTTTTTCGTCCCGGAAACACCCGGAGCCATAAGCGCTTTTGATATTTTTTGGGATCCACAATGCGGACATTCAACGAAACCACGTTTGCGCTGTTCATCACAATCATCACTTGAAGCGAACCAACCTTCAAAGTCATGATCTTTTTCACAAATCAGAGAATATTTTATCAATTTACACTCTCAATGCTAAAATCGCGCGCATTAACCAGATTTGGAATTTTCTGCCGCACATCCGCAACTTCTTTTAAATCAATTTCAGCAGAAATATACCCTGGTTCCTCATGAGCAAGTTCAGCAATTATCTCGCCCCACGGATTAACAATCACTGAATGACCATAGGTCTCTCGCCCATCTTCATGGTCACCACCTTGTGCAGCAGAAATAACAAATGCACCATTTTCAATGGCCCGCGAGCGCTGCAGAATGTGCCAATGGGCGCGACCTGTCTGACGGGTAAATGCCGCGGGACCCGTTAAAACGTGTGCTCCCGCAAGAGCATAACCCCGATATAAGTGCGGAAAACGAATATCGTAACAAATCGATAACCCGAGTTTAATATTATCCATTTCTAAGAGGCAGGATTTCTCACCCGGCAAATATACCTTGGATTCCCGCCAAGTTTCACCATTATCCAAATCCACATCAAACATGTGGATTTTGTCATAGGTTGCTACGAGTTCACCCGATGGGTTAAATAGAAATGCCCGGTTTGCAGCTTTCTCAGGACCTACCAAAACAGCATGAGAACCAATGTGCAGCCATATACCAAGTTCTTTCGAAAGCGCGGCAGAATGCTTGACCAGTAGATCATCTTCTTGCGCAACAATTTCAGCAAACAAAGCTTTGCGATTCTTCTGCAAAAGACCGGTCATCTCAGGAGTCTGAATGTAACCTGCACCATCGCCTGCAGCTAAACGCACAAGATTATCCATTGCTGCTATATTTTCAGCGATGGATACGCTTGATCGCATTTGGATGCAGGCTACGTGCATATAATTTCCTACTTCAACATTGGATCTAGTTTGCCGGATCGGTCAAGTGCATGAAGTTCATCACAACCACCAATATGTTTACCGCCGATAAAAATCTGAGGAAATGTCTTTCCGCCATTGGATTTTTGGACCATCTCCTGCTTGATTTTTACATCAAAAGTTCCATCAAATTCTTTGAATTTGACACCCTTCGATTTTAGCAATGATTTTGCAGCGCTGCAAAAACCGCAGAACTTACGTATATACAGAATAACTTCTGGCATTTAATTTTCCTATTTGATCATTTCGAGAGTTATATAGGTCTCAATGCATATAAGTTTCAACCTTTGCGAACACCAACACGTTAATGTGACTAACCCCGCCTCGTTTCAACGCCCGGGTAGCAGCTTTTACGGTTGCGCCGATTGTATACACATCATCAATCAATACCACCCGTTTGCCCTTCAATTGAATTTTCATTTCATGTGGAACGACGAAAGCACCGGAAACATTTCTTGCACGTTCACTTTCTGTCAAGCCAACTTGCTGGCGAGTTGGTTTTTTGCGAACCAAGACTTCCGGCATGAAGTCTTTACCATTGAGCTTTGCTAATCGATGGGCCAACTCTCCTGCCTGATTAAAGCGCCGCATTCTCAATCGTGAGGGATGTAATGGCACAGGAATAATCACATCAACTTCATTAATTACTTCGCTACCAGCAACATTCATCCAATTTGCAACCCAGCGAAGAAGATCTGCCCGATCTGAGTATTTTATCGACGAGACAAGCTTTCGAACCAAATCATCATACAGCAGAACAGCTCTTAATTTATCAAATGGAGGTGGATTTGCGATGGCTTCCGCACTTAAGAAGTTCTCGCCCATATCAAGAGGAAATGGCGAACCCATAACAGGACAAAATGGCTTGGTAATAAAACGCAATTGTCCCCAACATTGTGGGCAACACCCACCCTGTACATCAACAAAACGATCACACGTCAGGCAAGTGCTCGGCACAAGCACTTCGGTTACTTGGCTAATCAATTTGCGAAGATTTTTTGAGATATACTCCGAGTCCTTATGACGGTAAAAGCTGTCAGGAAATTTCGGAATTTCTGTACCTGGACGATGACAC
>JAALLB010000032.1 GCA_011087745.1 Hyphomicrobiales bacterium
AAAAAACCCTTAACCGCACTTTCTCATTCAACGTTCGGTAACTTGGCAATACCTGTTGTTTTTATTGCTGCAGCTTCAAACATATATGCGTATTGGGGAATACTCTTTTAATATTTGGGCTGAAAGCAAAGCTAAATCGCGAGCGGATGAATATTGGTTTGGGCTGTGTAATCCATTTGAATTTGCAAATTGTGTATTGTTCATGCCCAGGCGTTTAGCCTCACCGTTCATGCTGGCAACAAAAGCTTTCAAGTTTCCTGAAATTGCTTCAGCCAATGCATGAGATACGTCATTTGCACTCTTGATAATGATGATTTTTATGGCAGTATCAATGCGCAATTTTACACCCTTTTTATATCCCATTTTACTGGGTGGCTGTTTGCGTGCGGCAGCAGAGATAACAACCGGAGAGCCTGTCTGGACATCTCCAGCTTTGATGGCTCTAAAAGCAACATAAGCTGTCATTAGTTTTGTCAGTGAGGCCGGATACCACCGGCTATTGGAATTTTGTTCAGCCAAAATTTCGCCAGACTTTGCATCGATCACAATATATGGGTTTTTGAGTGTCAATTTTTCAGCATTTACCTGAGTGGTTAACACACAAAATAAGAAGAAGAATATTGAAACAAGGAATTTAGGGCGATTAAATAGACTTAACAAGAAAACGGTGTTTGTATTTTAACTGTGGTTGCACCACACTCTTTTGAAAATATACTCGTCAACTAACATATTTGTCAGGAATAAACATGCCAATTATTAATCGTATGGCCGAACTTCACGATGAAATTACTACATGGCGTCAGGAAATTCATGAGAATCCTGAATTGATGTACGATGTTCATGAAACTGCAGCAAATGTTGCCTCAAAGTTGAAAGCTTTTGGTTGCGATGAAGTAGTTACTGGTATTGGCCGTACGGGTGTTGTTGGTATCATTCATGGTAAGGTAAAAAACAGCGGATATTGTGTTGGACTTCGTGCAGATATGGATGCACTTCCAATAACTGAATCGGTCGACCGTCCTTACAAGTCAAAAAGTTCTGGCAAGATGCATGCATGCGGTCATGATGGACATACAGCCATGTTGTTGGGTGCTGCAAAATACTTGACTGAAACCCGAAATTTTGATGGTTCAGTTGCCGTTATTTTCCAACCTGCGGAAGAAGGCGGTGCTGGTGGCAAGACCATGGTTGAAGATGGAATGATGGATCGTTTCAATATTAAAGAAGTTTATGGGATGCATAATCTGCCGGGACTGGATGTTGGTGAATTTGCAATTAGGCCAGGCCCGATCATGGCTGCAACAGATGAGTTCTGGATAAACGTAACGGGCAGGGGTGCTCATGCTGCCATGCCGCATCTTGGTAATGACCCAATTGTGATTGGCGCTCAAGTTGTTACTGGTTTGCAATCAATTGTATCCCGGTCTGCTTCACCATTTGAATCGCTGGTCGTTACCGTTACAAAATTTAATGCGGGCACAGCCATGAATGTAATTCCTGAAACCGTCGAGATTGCAGGGACCATTAGTAGTCTGTAAGAAGAAGGGCGACAGCTTGGTATGAAGCGACTTAGAGAAATAGCTGAAGGAATATGTGCAGCAAACAATGCGGATGTCGAAGTTACTTTTCATGAAGGATACCCAGTAACAACTAACCATGAAGCTGAAACGCAAAAGGCTGTTGAAATAGCCTCAGAAATTGCGGGGCCTGACCGAGTTGAAGCGAACACCGAAGCAACAATGGGGGGAGAGAATTTTTCCTATATGTTGCTTGAGCGTCCAGGTGCATTCATTTTTGTTGGTAATGGTGACACAGCAGGGCTGCATCATCCAGAATATGATTTTAACGACGAAGCAATTCCATATGGGACTTCATATTGGGCAAAACTTGCAGAAACAATTATGCCTGTTACTTGAGATTATTCTTCCCAGGCATCCGAGATACGTTTTTGTAGTTCAGAAACGTTTTTGATAACCAGTGCACCTTTGGTTTTTTCAAAGATGCCTTGTTTGTGTAGCGCGTTTAATTCACGAGACACAACTTCACGTCTTGTACCAATTCGGTCTGCCAATTCTCGTTGTGTCGGCGGAGGGCTAATGCTGCGCTGGCCTTCATGTCCAAGCCTGGGCTTTGATAGCCGCAGCAATTCAGCGTAAACACGATGTTTTGCTTGGAGAAAAGACTGTTCAGCCAAGCGCATATTTAAAGTTCTGATGCGCTGAGTTAGAACTTTCATGACATTCAAATTAATTTCCGGTGATAGCGTAATAAGCTTAAGAAAAGTTGCTTTGGGCATTATGCACAGTTTGCTTTTGTAAAGAGTTGTCACGTTGGCGCTTCTGGTCTCACCATCTATTGCAGCAAGTTCTCCAAAAAAATCACCCGGTCCCATTTCACCCAGAATAACTTCCTTGCCTATTGATAGCCTGCTAATGATACGTACAAGGCCGGAGATTACAAACCTGACATCGTTTGTTTCCTCATCAATATCGATCACAAGCTCGTTCGCTTCATACTCTTTCCAGATGCACTCTTTTGCAAGTTGTTCACCTCTATCCGGATCAATTGAAGAAAAAAGTGGGATGTTACATAAGTTATCCATTGCTGACTCACTTGGCCTGGTTCATGTTGATTTTGGCAGTAGAAATACAGCCATCTGATTATTCCAATATCAGAAGACACGATAAACGAACCTAAATTCTATTCAAGTCCGCTTGAAATTTAAGGGAATACAAGTGGAATCTATTTTCAATTTCCTCACATTTACCGAGTTATTGCTGTGCTGCGCCGTCGTGATTTTTGCATCCATTTTGCAAGTTTCAATTGGCATGGGTTTTGGCATGCTGGCTTCTCCTTTAATTGCCCTTATTAAACCAGAACTTGTTCCTGGTTCGATATTAGCAATGGGATTATTTGTAGCATTCTCAGGGGCTTGGCGAGAACGAGTTAATATTTCCTGGACAGAACTAAAGTTGGGTGTTGGTGGTAGAATAATAGGCAGTATTACTGCATTTATTGTGCTGTTGATTATTCCTGATGTGGAGAGCTTTTTTGTAGTTTTTGGAATTGTAATGCTGGTGGCAATTGCCATGACTGCCTTTGGACGGAAGGTGGATTTTACAGAGACCAATTTGCTTCAATTATCAATTATTTCGGGCTTAATGGGTTCAATAACAGCAGTGGGAGCTCCACCAATGGCGATAATTTATCATGATCGAGATCCTGCTATTGTGAGGCCAACACTAAATGCGTTTTTCTTTTCAGGTTCCGTTCTGGGATTGATCAGCCTTGGTTCCAGTGGTTGGATTTCTGTTCAAGATTTCATCGCAGCTGTGATTTTTCTTCCAGCAATGTTTTTTGGTATATTGGTTTCTGGACCCTTCAAGGGATTGCCAAACCGGCTTATGTCCAGCATCCTGTTGGGATTGTCGGCTCTGGCCTCTATATCCTTGATAATTAGGGGTTTAATTTGAGAATTCGCCCCGACATCTCAAAATAAAGAAATCCCTTTTATTCCAATAATTTATAAAAATACGACGTTATTTTTTAACGCTTTTCTAAGCATTACACAGCATAATAATGCCAGGCTGTGTGGGGCTATGGGTGAATAGATGAATTTTAAATTCCTTAAAAGGGACGAACTGGACGAGAAAAAATTACCGGACAGCATTTACAAATCTGTTGTCTCGTCCCTCTATGCCGACCCGAATTCTCTTGCCATTGGCATTCTTAGCTGCATAGCGGGTGCGCTCGTTCTATTTTGGAAAACACATGACCCCGCTCAACTGATATTTGCGAGTATATTTTTCTTCGTTGGTACGGTGCGTTTATTACTTGCCCATTCATTTAGCAATGCTGTTACCCATAAATTGTCAGTGAAAAAGTATCAAGATTGGGAATCCAAATACAATGTGATCAGTATGATTTACATCGGTGTTATGGGGTGCTGGTATGCAAATGGGCTTTTGCGTTCTGATGATCAGTTTGTTCAACTTCTGACTCTATCTTTGATACTTTGTTACTTGATTGGCATCATTGGGAGAAATTTTGCAAGTTTCAAAGTTGTTCGCTCCCAAGTTATTATAGCTACTATTGGTTTAATAGGGGCGACATTACTATTTGATGGCAATCACGGAATGTATAGCTTTTTGCTGGCATTATTTTTGTTGCCTTTCTTTTTTGCAACTTATCATATGTGTGCAAGGCTTCGGGGCATGTTGTTTCGAGCCGAAATTAATGCGCTTAACAACCGAACGATTGTAAATCGTTTTGACGTTGCCTTGGAAAATGTGACCCATGGCATTGCTATGATTGACAAGAATGGTGTGGTGGTTGTTGCAAATGATAGTTTCATGCAATTGGCTGGAATGAATGACTGGGAAATTATTGGTTGCTACATTTCTATTCTAAATACGGTTGAAATAACTGATGCAAGTCATGCAACGTTGGGTCAGAAAGTTGAAACCTGTTTGCAAGATAATGAATCAGCACATTTTACATTTGGAATGCTTTCAGGTTCAGTAATTGAGGCTGAATACAACTCCATGATTGATGGGGGTGTTGTTGTGTTGTCAGACATCTCAGAACGTAAAGCTTCTGAAAAAGTAATTCAGGATCTAGCAAATTTTGATCCGCTAACCAATCTGGCTAACCGTAGATATTTTGTTGAAGGTGTGGAAAATTACCTTGCCAATAACAAGCAAGTAACTTCTTCATCCATGTATTTTATTGACCTGGATAAATTCAAGGTCATTAATGATACGCTTGGTCATGCCATTGGTGATGAACTTTTACGTGTTATTGCGTCTAGGTTGAAACTGTTACTGCGTAAAGGAGATATGCTTTGTCGTTTTGGTGGTGATGAATTTGTGTTGTTTTGCCCAGGTCTTGGCGCCCCTTCAGAGTGCACAAAATTTGCAGATCTAATTCTTAGAGAATTGCATCTTCCAGTGGTAATAAAGAACCATAATATCGATATTGGCGGCAGTATTGGCATTGCACTTTCGCCAGACCACGGGACAAATGCCAATATGTTGCTTCAACATGCAGATGTTGCCCTTTACGAATCCAAAGCTAAAGGTCGATCAATTTCCACCTTTTATACAAGTGCATTGGGTGAGGCGATCAGTGAAAAGCGAGAGCTTGAAACTGACTTGCGCAAAGCTGTCAAGAATGATGAAATTGAACTTTATTATCAGCCAATCTTTGATGTTAAGAAGTGCGCAATTGGTGGTTGTGAAGCATTAGCCAGGTGGGATCATCCGAAACTTGGAAAAGTATCTCCGGGCGTGTTTATTGAACTTGCTGAAGAAACGGGATTGATTATCGCGTTAGGTGAACAATTGCTACGGAAAGCAATGCTTGAATGTTTGAAGTGGCCGCAGGAAATGCGAGTTGCAGTGAATGTTTCGTCCATCCAGTTTCAAAAAACGGATATTTACAAAACCGTTAAGAGGTTGCTTGTTGAGACAGGATTGCCGGCAAACAAGTTGAACATCGAAGTTACTGAAAGCGCTATGATTAATAGCATTGAAGATATTACTGTTACACTTAAGCAACTTTTAAACTTGGGTGTAAATATTTCCCTTGATGATTTTGGGACTGGTTTCTCTAGTCTTAGCTATTTACATACCCTGCCATTTGATAAAGTGAAGATCGATAAATCGTTTGTTGAAAATGGTATTGCCAGTGAACGTTCGCTAGTGCTTTTGCAAGGTGTTGTTGATCTAATTAAAAGATTGGGTCTGCGCGTTGTTCTGGAAGGTATTGAAACACAACAACAATTGGATGTCATGGAACGCAGTATTGAAGTCCATGAATATCAGGGGTATCTGTTTTTTAAGCCCATGTCCGCGGAAGATTTTTATAATCTAGCCTATAAGACTACTGCTGCTTCGCGTAACAATATTACTACGCTGGCATACAGGCGATAGGTCTTTTCCTGCCGTTACGTTAGAAATTCTAATCCGTCATTATTAACCATTCCAACTTTTGCCTTCTTTACAAGCGTTAATAAGCTGTTAACCTTCACAAATTGATAAGAAATCTCGGGGCGAGAAAATGTATGTAGATCCAAATGGATCCAATTTTGCGACTAAGTTGTTGGCCTATCTGCAAGAAGCAGATTATCGTGTTGCTTCTTCTAGGGTTGATAGAGAAGAAATCTATCGGCTCAGGTATGAATCATATTTAAATGAAGGCGCGATTGGTGAGAATCCATCTCGCATGTTCAATGATGATTATGATGATTTCGACAATTGTTGGATTTTTGGCATTCATCTTGATGAAAAACTGGCTGGTTCAATTCGTTTTCATGTCATTACACCTGAGGATCGAAAAGGCCCGGCCTATGATGTTTTTCCTGATTTAGTTGGACCAATGCTTGATGACGGGTTGTCTTTAATTGATCCTACTCGCTTTGCAGCAGACATCGAAGCAACAAAAAACTATCCAGAAATGCCATTTTTAACGCTTCGCGTTGCTTGTATGGCATATGAGTATTTTGGTGCTGATTATGTTCTGGCTACTGTTCGAAAAGAGCATGCGGCTTTTTATAGGCGTGTTTTCAATGCAGAATTTATGTGTGAACCCAGACCCTATCCTTTACTGAATTCTTCTATTTGTCTGCTTCGAGCCAATGTTCGCGGTGTCAGAGAAAAACTTGCAAGGCGATATCCAATCTTTGAATCAAGTCTTACTGAACGAAGAATGATATTTGACCAACCTGTAAATGTTCAGCAGGTTGAAGAAAATCGTCCCTTTATCCCTGTAATAGCTAGTAACGCTTGAATACTGAAAATCGCAAGCAGCTATTTGTATCAACTATATAACTAGTGCTAATTAGCAGGATAATAGATTATCTTGGGTGCTTGCTTTTTTTCATGGCCAATTTTTTCAGTCGCACTTTACCAAAATTGGTAGCTTCCATGTGCAGAGCATTGTTGTTTATTTTTGTGTTTGCAGTCTTTTCCAGCAGCGTACTGAGATATGCATTGGATGCAGGTTCCGTAAAACTTGCAGACATAATTAGCTACGCTTTTGCAGCACTCATTCTTTTAAGTGTATTGGTTGCATTTTTTACCAACAAGCATATGCGCATTAACCTGCTTGCCGATGCAGGTAAGTTTTTTGATCGCCCATTACCCAGAATATTAGGTTCATTACCCTTTCTAGCTATAGCGGTTCTGTCTTTGCCGGCTATTGGATTTTCTTGGTCCGTATTGGAAGGCTCAAGGGAGCCTGACGGTCTTGGTGGTTTGTTTATCTTGAAGTCGTTATTGCCCATATCATTTGGCTTGATTGTAATTTTTTTATGTTTCAGCCGAAAAGATGATCAACGATGAGTGTGCAAACTTTGCTTTTGTTTCTGATGTTTGCAGGCGTCATCGCTGGTATTCTTTGTGGTGTGCGAATTTTGATTGTGCTGCTGTTTGTGCCCATGTTTTCAGCCATTGTTGGTGTTGGTTTTGGCGTATTTGACAGCGCCTTGTTTTTTGCTATCCCCGAGCGAGTATTCGGTGTCATGAGCAATCAGGTTTTATTCGCGATTCCGCTATTTGTCTTGATGGGAAAATTGCTTGAGCATTCTGGGTTGGCCGAAAAAATGCTGCTGTCTCTTTCAAGCATAGCGCACAATAAAGGGCGTTCCCTTGCACTGGCTGTTCTTGCCACAAGTGTTGTTATTGCAGCGGCAACGGGAATTATCGGCGCTACTATTACCATGTTGGCTGCCATTGCTTTGCCGGCACTTTTACGTGCTGGTGTATCTGAGAAATTATCCGCAGGCCTAATTTGCGCAGCAGGGTCTCTTGGGCAATTAATTCCACCTTCCATTGTTCTCATTTTGTTGAGTGACCAGATATCGAACGCCTGGATTCTAAGTCAACGAAACCTGGGTAATTTTTCTCCAGAACCGATCTCGGTTGCGCATTTGTTTTCTGCTGCTTTATTACCAGGATTATTGTTAGCGGGACTATATGCAATTTACCTATTTTTTGCTTTGAAGTTGCCGAATGGGGAAAGTGATCTAGTTGTTAGGAAAGAATCGCCGGCTTTTTCCTGGCAGACTGTGTTGGTTTTTGGTGTCATTCTCTTGGTTCCGATATCAATTGTATTTGGTTTTGCAACAGCAACTGAAGCAGCAAGTGTTGGCGTAATTGGTACAATTTTGCTGATGTGGAACACCAGTGATGTTGCTATCTTCAAAAAAGCATTTCATGATGCTGTTGAGTTAACGGGCGTGATATTCGGTATCATTATCGCCGCTTCTGTTTTAGCTCTGGTTTTCAGGGGCCTTGGAGGGGATGAGAGTGTTTCCGTTCTTCTATCCTCAATTCCTGGAGATGCAATGGGTGCGCTTGTTGTTGTGATGCTGGTGATTTTTTTGCTTGGGTTTATTATCGAATTCATCGAAATTACCTATATTGTAATTCCAATAGTTGCGCCCGTTTTGTTTGCAATGGGGGTTGATCCAATTTGGTTTGCAGTACTTGTTGCAATCAATCTGCAAGTTTCCTTTTTAACACCACCGTTAGGAATTGCGCTTTTCTACTTCCAGTCGATTTCCTCGATTAATGCTCTGGCACTTTATAAGGCGGTTTTGCCCTTTATCATTCTGCAAATTTTGGCCTTGCTGATTGTATTTATTTTCCCCATTGTTGCCATCTGGTTGCCGTCAATTCTGATTTGACAGTTTGGCTGACGGGTATAAAACTAAATCTAATTTATTTGTGAGGAAGTTGTTATGGGCGAAGCCGCAAAGCCACTTGAAGCTAAAAGTAATCCATCCCTGTCGAGCTTTTCATGGGAAGACCCATTTTTGTTGGAAGACCAACTGACAGAAGAAGAACGCATGATCCGAGATTCAGCAAAATCTTTTGCTGAAGACACGCTTTTTCCGCGTGTGAGTGATGCTTATCTGAATGAAACCGCTGCCCCAGAACTTTTTCCGATGATGGGTGAGATGGGTTTGCTTGGTTCAACAATTCCAGAGCAATATGGCGGCATTGACGCTGGTTATACGGCCTATGGTTTGGTTGCACGCGAAGTTGAGCGAGTTGATAGTGGTTATCGTTCAATGATGTCTGTTCAGTCATCATTGGTGATGTACCCAATTTATGCTTATGGCTCAAAAAACCAGCGTATGAAATATCTGCCCAAGCTTGCCTCTGGCGAGTTTATTGGATGTTTTGGTCTAACTGAACCCGATGCAGGGTCTGATCCGGGTGGAATGAAAACCACTGCCAAGAAAATAGATGGTGGCTATGTACTTAACGGTTCCAAAATGTGGATTTCCAACTCTCCATTTGCAGATGTTTTCGTAGTTTGGGCCAAGTCAGAGGCGCATGATGGTAAAATCAGAGGTTTTATTCTTGAAAAGGGAATGAAGGGTCTTTGTGCTCCCAAGATTGAAGGAAAGCTCTCACTTCGTGCTTCAACGACCGGTGAAATCGTGATGGACAATGTTGAAATTGACGAAGATCAACTTTTACCAAATGTGTCTGGCTTGAAAGGCCCCTTTGGGTGCCTTAACCGGGCTCGTTACGGGATTTCCTGGGGCGTTATGGGTGCTGCAGAAGATTGTTGGTTCCGTTCGCGCCAGTACGGTCTTGATCGCAAGCAGTTTGATAAGCCTCTTGCTGGCACTCAACTCTTCCAGAAGAAGCTTGCCGACATGCAAACGGAGATCGCACTGGGTTTGCAGGCCAGTTTGCGAGTTGGTCGTTTGATGGATGAAGGCCGTGCTGCGCCGGAGATGATATCAATTGTGAAGCGCAATAACTGCGGCAAGGCACTTGATATTGCCCGCCAGGCTCGTGATATGCATGGCGGGAATGGTATTCAGGCTGAATATCATGTGATGCGACATTCTTCGAATCTTGAGACTGTAAACACCTATGAAGGCGCTCATGATGTACATGCGTTAATTCTGGGCCGTGCTCAAACGGGTATTCAAGCCTTTTTCTGATTTTGACCGGAACCTTCATGCAAATCGAAAACCCACGCAGTCGTAATCTCATTGCATGGACTGTGATGTTGAGCATTGGCACTTGTTGGGGGGCAACCATCCCGCTTGCCAAGGTTGCCGTATCTACTGGCTATCAACCACTTGGCTTGATTTTCTGGCAGTTGGTCATCGGAGTTTTATTCCTAGGCCTTTTTTTGGTTTTCAGAGGTTGGAGACCAAGGCTTAATCGCGAGAAATTGGTCTTTTATTTGCTACTTTCCGTTTTCGGAACACTTTTACCCAATAGTTTTTCGTATTTGGCTGCAGCGGAATTACCGGCCGGTGTTATGGCTATTGCAATAGCAACAGTGCCTATGTGGGGACTTGTAATGGCGCTTGGTATTGGGCTTGAAAAGTTCTCGGCAATTCGTGTTTTTGGAGTTCTTATCGGTTTTATTGCGATGGTAATGATTGCGGCCCCGCAAACCAGTTTGCCGGATTCTGAAAAAGCAATATTTGTCCTTGTCGCTCTAATTGCACCGTTTTGTTATGGGGTTGAAACTAATTTAATCGCTCTGAAGACTCCAAAAGATACGGATGCAATCTCGACATTATTTATGGCATCATTTGTTGGGTTAATTATTGTTACGCCTTTGACAATCGGATCTGGGCAATGGGTTGATTTAAGCGTTACTTGGAGTGCTCCAATTTATGCGCTTGTTGCTTCATCGGTTATTCATGCGGTTACCTATGTTGGTTACATTTGGCTGGTTGGGTTTGGAGGGCCGGTATTTGGTGTTCAGGTTGCCTATCCGGTGACCTTATCAGGTGTTCTGCTGAGTATTGTGTTCTTGGGTGAGGGGTATTCAACCTGGATATGGGCAGCACTTGTATTGGTGATATTTGGACTTGTCCTGGTGCAGCCGAAATTACATGATAATGAACTTGAATTGGAGGAAGACCATGTACGAGATTTCCGTAGCTGAGCACCCAAAAAAGTTTGTTATACCCATCCTACTCCAAAACCCGAATGTTTTGGTGTGATATGATACG
>JAALLB010000033.1 GCA_011087745.1 Hyphomicrobiales bacterium
CAAGCCTGAAACGTCAACCCCAAATAATCAGATTTTCAAGGACTCGGAGTATATGCATTAAAACCAATGATATAGCGCATCAGAATATTTATGGTAGATATTTTCGTTTTTTCACTATATATCCCTTAAAAGGAAAATCCTAAGAAAGTCCAATTTCATGAGATCATCAAAACGGCATAAAGCGATCCTTGAACTCATCAAGATCAAAGAGATGGTTGGCGTTGATGAACTTGCGGAAGAATTTAATACAACTCCCCAAACGATTCGCACCTATTTACGGGACCTTGATAAGCAACGAAAACTTGTCAGATTTCATGGCGGGGCTCGAGCAATTGATGGCAAAGCCAATATGGAATATGAGGCTCGCCGGCAAATTGCTGCCTCCCAGAAAATTGCGATTGGCAATATGGCTGCTTCTCTCATCAATAGCAATTCTTCACTTTTTGTGAACATCGGCACCACAACAGAGGCCGTAAGCGATGCTTTAACAACACACACCGGATTGCTAGTCATCACAAATAACATCAATGTTGCCAATAAGTTAAGGCTGTATAGTGACATAGAAGTTGTGATTGCCGGTGGCACTGTGCGGATGAATGATGGTGGTATCGTTGGCGAAGCGGCTGTGGACTTCATCAAGCAATTTAAAGTTGATTATGCCATCATCAGCTCTTCTGCAATTGACAAAGACGGTGCACTCTTGGATTTTGATTTTCGCGAGGTGAAAGTTGCACAAGCGATCATTGAAAATGCCCGTAACGTTATCTTGGTTGCTGACTTGACCAAGTTCGACCGTGCTGCACCCATTCGCATAGGACATTTATCGCAAGTTGATATTTTTGTTACGGACAGAGTTGAGGATAAAAACATTCGCCAGATTTGCCAGGAAACTGACGTAGAGCTCATTGAAACTGCTCAATTCAGGAGGAATACTTGGAAAACGAATACGACATTTTCGTCATTGGTGGCGGAATAAACGGTTGTGGTATTGCCCGCGATGCCGTTGGCCGAGGCTATTCTGTTTGCCTTGCAGAAATGAACGATCTTGCAAGTGGCACATCGTCTTGGTCGTCCAAACTCATTCATGGTGGTTTTAGGTATCTTGAGCACTATGAATTCAGACTGGTTAGTGAGTCTTTAAGCGAACGTGAAGTCTTAATGAAGTCTGCACCTCATATCATTTGGCCAATGCGATTTATTCTGCCACATCACAAAGATATGCGTCCTGCCTGGCTGCTGCGTCTTGGCTTGTTCATCTATGATCACATTGGCAAAAGAAAATTGCTGCCGGGTACAACGACAGTGGACCTAAAAACTGCAGAAGTAGGCAAACCTCTCAAGCTGATTTTCTCGAAAGGCTTCGAATATTCTGATTGTTGGGTAAATGATGCACGAATGGTTGTTTTAAATGCTGTGGACGCTGCGGAGCGTGGTGCAATCATAAAAACCAGAACTCATTGTATCTCAGCGCGCCGCGAGGGAGACCTTTGGGAAATAGCGACAAAAGACAAAAATTCCGGCCAAGTTAGCACCTGCAAAGCGAAGCTGATTGTCAATGCTGCCGGACCATGGGTTGATAAAGTTCTTGGCGAAGCCATGGGCAGCAATAATTCAAAGAATGTTCGGTTGGTTCAAGGCAGTCATATTGTTGTTCCAAAAATGCATGAACATGATCGCGCTTATATTTTCCAAAATGCTGATGAGCGAATTATTTTTGCACTGCCTTATGAGCAAGACTACACGCTGATAGGTACAACCGATCAAGATTATGATGGCGACCCAAAAGACGTAAAAATTACGCCTCAAGAGGTGACTTATCTTTGTGATGCTGCAAGCGAATATTTCAACAATCCCGTAAAAGCCGAGAGTATCGTATGGAGCTATTCGGGTGTACGTCCTTTGTATGATGATGGCGCAACCGAAGCACAAGAAGCTACGCGCGATTATGTTTTGCGCGAAGACGGCGAAGCTGATGGTCCAAAAGTTATCAATATATTTGGCGGTAAGATCACCACATACCGCAAACTTGCTGAATCCATGCTGGATAAAATTGAAGACGTTCTAGGTGCAAAAAAACCCGAGTGGACTGCAAACTCCACATTAACAGGCGGAGATTTTGCAGTTGATGGGTTTGAAAAACTGGTCAAAGAAGTTTGCAAAAAATATCCGTTTGTAGACCCTTCCCTTGCTTGGCGGTGGGTACGCAGCTACGGCACTTGTGTATGGAAAATGCTCGAACAGGTTGAAATTGAGAGTGATCTGGGTAAACAATTTGGTGGCTCACTTACAGCATGTGAAATTATCTATCTAATGCAAAATGAATGGGCCCAAACGGCTGATGATGTTGTTTGGCGGCGCTCGAAACTGGGCATCAGGATAAAACAGGAAGAAATTGCTGAACTTGATGAATGGATGAGTAATCACTCAAACCGTCAAACTCGTGCAGCTGAATAAAGGTTATTGAAGTGCTTGAACTAAGAAATCTAACCAAGAAAGTAGGGAATGCTCTCCATATCAACGATATTTCTTTGACTATGGAAAAAGGCTCCCTGAATGTCTTGCTTGGACCAACCTTGTCGGGAAAAACATCGCTGATGAGATTAATGGCCGGATTGGACCGTCCAAACTCGGGTGAAATATTGATGGATGGTACTGACGTTGTTGGTGTTCCTGTTCAAAAACGTAATGTTGCCATGGTCTATCAACAGTTCATCAATTATCCAGCTATGTCCGTTTACGAAAATATTGCCTCTCCCATGCGTGTCAAAAAGGCTGACGATGCAACGATTGATCGCAAGGTTCGTGAAGCTGCAGATTTAATGAAACTAACACCTTATCTGGATCGCACACCGCTTAATCTATCCGGTGGACAGCAGCAGAGAACTGCACTTGCGCGCGCACTGGTAAAGGATGCGGAGTTGGTTCTGTTGGATGAACCCCTTGCCAATCTGGATTATAAATTGCGGGAGGAACTTCGCGTTGAATTACCTCGCATTTTTGCTGAGACTGGAGCAATATTTGTCTATGCCACAACCGAACCGCAAGAAGCGCTGTTACTTGGTGGTCAAACCGCAACATTGCACCAAGGCAAGCTGACACAATTTGCTGAGACCATAA
This sequence comes from Hyphomicrobiales bacterium, assembly GCA_011087745.1. Classification (GTDB taxonomy): domain Bacteria; phylum Pseudomonadota; class Alphaproteobacteria; order Rhizobiales; family Rhizobiaceae; genus JAALLB01. The sequence continues at coordinate 3,118 of JAALLB010000033.1, forward strand.
ATGTTTACAATGAACCGGAAGACCTGATAACCGCAAAAACTTTTTCTGATCCACCCATGAACATTGTTCCGCTGGATAAAAGCGGTGAAAAGCTGGCGTTTGAAAACAACAACACGGATATACCTAAGGCAGCAGCAGACCTGCCAGATGGCACTTACAAAATTGGTGTCCGCCCCCATCATGTTTTTCTAACCAAGCCAGATACTCCCTCCTTAAAAATGAATGGAGTAATTTCAACGACAGAGATTACTGGCTCTGAAAGCTTCATCCATGTGCGAAATAACGAACTTGATGTTGTTGCACTTGTTCATGGCGTTCATAGGGTAGAAATTGGAGAACCCATAGAAATTTACCTCGATCAATCCAAGTTTTTCATATTTGATGGCAACGAGAAATTGGTTTGCGCACCTGAAATTGTGGAGGCGCATAATGGCTAAAATTACGTTAGACAAACTCGCACACTCTTATTATCCCAATCCAAAATCTGATGCAGATTTTGCATTAAAAGAGCTCGATTATGAATGGGAAGATGGTGGTGCATATGCCCTTCTGGGCCCATCGGGTTGTGGCAAAACTACATTGCTTAATATCATTTCAGGGCTGCGCGTGCCTTCAAAAGGGAACATCAAATTTGGTGATCAAGACGTAACCCACTTGCAACCAGAAGAACGCAACATTGCTCAGGTTTTTCAGTTTCCTGTAATTTATGACACTATGACAGTTCGCCAGAACCTAGAGTTTCCGCTGGTAAATCGCCGTGTTGAAAAAACAGAGATCGACAAACGCGTTTCAGAAATGCTGGCTGTTCTTGATCTTGAAGGCATGGCGGATCGCAAGGCGCGCGGCCTTACTGCAGATGAAAAGCAAAAGATATCACTGGGTCGCGGGCTTGTTCGATATGACGTCAACGCAATTTTATTTGATGAGCCTCTTACCGTGATTGATCCACATATGAAATGGCAACTTCGTACGAAGTTGAAAGACCTGCATCGTCAGCTTGGTCACACGATGATTTACGTTACACATGACCAAACTGAAGCGCTTACTTTTGCTTACAAAGTCGTTGTTATGTATGAAGGCGAAGTTGTGCAAATCGGCACGCCTGAAGAGCTCTTCAATGAACCTGCGCATACTTTTGTTGGATATTTCATTGGCTCTCCCGGAATGAATATCTTGTCTGCGCAGGTTCAGGGAAACACCGCACACATCGGCTCAAATGAGATCGAGCTCAAAAATAACTACCAAGCTATTTCTGGATCACCGGAACTTGGCATTCGTCCAGAGTTCGTCAAACTTCATTCAAAAAACAATGGCATGCCGATCAATGTGCAGGCAGTTGAAGATATTGGACGCTTTAAAATCGTTCGCGGGTTGTTGGAAGGGCAGGAAATTAATGCCGTTCTCCCAGAAGGTGAACCAGTACCAACAGACCCAAGAGTTACATTCGATGCTTCGCAAATAAACATTTACGAAGATTCACACCTGGTTAGGAAAGGAAGCTAATCATGGATAAAACCTACAATAATAAAGCCTGGCTCCTTGTTTTGCCGGTATTCTTTTTGGTTGCTATCAGCGCAATTATTCCAATTATGACTGTTGTCAATTATTCGGTGCAAGATACGTTTGGTAACAATCAATTTTTCTGGGCAGGCACTGAATGGTTTCAAGATGTTTTGCGTTCTGAACGATTTTGGGACGCACTTAGCAGGAACTTGCTGTTCTCTTTCATCATTCTATCTATAGAAATCCCGCTTGGCATCGCCATTACTTTGTCTATGCCAAAAAAGGGAATGTGGGTTCCCGTTTGCTTGGTCTTGATGGCACTGCCCTTGCTTATTCCTTGGAATGTGGTTGGCACAATCTGGCAAATTTTTGGTCGCGCTGACATTGGTTTGCTCGGGCATACGCTTTCTTCACTGGGTATCAATTACAATTACACCAGCAATATTTTTGATGCCTGGGTCACCATCATTATTATGGATGTTTGGCACTGGACAAGTCTCGTTGTGCTACTTTGTTATGCGGGTTTGGTTTCCATTCCAGAGGCATACTACCAGGCTGCCCGAATTGATGGCACATCAAGATGGTCGGTTTTCCGCTATATACAGTTACCAAAAATGCGTGGTGTTTTGATCATCGCATTTCTGCTGCGCTTCATGGACAGCTTCATGATTTATACCGAGCCGTTTGTATTAACTGGGGGAGGCCCCGGCAATTCAACGACCTTCATGTCGATTGATCTGGTTAAACAAGCCATTGGTCAATTTGACCTTGGTCCTGCAGCGGCAATGTCCCTGATTTATCAGCTAATCGTTTTGTTGATTTGCTATATCTTCTTTACCGTCATGAGCAATGTTGGCTCAGAAAAACCTGAACAAGGAGCTGAGCACTGATGAGCGATGCAACTTTGAACCAACACTCGACTTCTTCTGCAAACAAGATTGATCTTGCCGGCGTACGCTCGGTTCATCATTTCAAGCAGAAACGTAGCTTGAAATGGCTCATACCAACGATTTACATCGTACTTTTAATGCTGCCTATTTATTGGCTCATTAACATGAGCCTGAAAAACAATCAGGAAATACTTTCTGCGTTTACTCTCCTTCCTGCCTCTCCAACGCTTGACAACTACAGGGTAATTTTAAATGACCCATCTTGGTATTCAGGCTACATCAACTCAATTATTTATGTGACTTTGAACACTGTAATTTCGCTCAGCGTTGCTCTGCCAGCAGCCTATGCATTTTCGCGGTACCGGTTTCTTGGCGATAAACATATGTTCTTCTGGTTGCTCTCAAACCGCATGGCACCAGCTGCTGTTTTTGTATTGCCGTTTTTCCAGCTTTATTCTGCATTTGGATTGATCGATACTCATATCGCAGTGGCGCTTGCTCATTGTCTTTTCAATGTACCGCTCGCGGTATGGATCCTTGAAGGTTTTATGTCGGGTGTTCCCAAAGAAATAGATGAAACCGCCTATATTGACGGTTACTCATTTCCGAAGTTCTTTGTGAAAATCTTTACCCCGCTTATTGCTTCCGGCATTGGTGTTGCCGCTTTCTTCTGCTTCATGTTTTCATGGGTAGAATTATTGATTGCCCGAACCTTAACCACCACCGCCGCCAAACCAATCTCTGCGATTATGACGCGGACCGTCGGTGCCTCTGGTGTTGATTGGGGCGTGTTGGCAGCTGCTGGTGTTTTGACGATTATCCCAGGCACCCTGGTTATTTATTTTGTACGCAACTACATCGCCAAGGGCTTCGCCCTGGGCCGAGTTTAGGAAAGGAGACAATAATGGAACTTTCATGGATGGCATGGACCGGACCAACTGCTCTCTTTTGGGCAGGCATTATCAGTTGCCTGATCGGCATGTGCATCTGGGAATATTATTCACCGGGCGGAAATCCCCGTGTTGGGATTTTGCGTTTTGAAACAACACGAGGCGACCGTCTTTTCATATCGCTACTTGGTAGTGCTTTTATCCATCTTGCCTGGCTTGGTCTTGTTGGTCCAAGCCTGTGGTGGGCTATGGCGATTTCATTGGTTTACGCAGTGTGCGTTTTTAAAACCGTGTGATGGCCAAAACTGAATGAAGCAAACCATATCGTTTGCTTTCGTAACCCGCATTAAACCCTAAGGGAGGAATTACAATGCGAAATTATCTTCTAACGACAAGTGCCGCTGCTGTCTTGATGATGGCAATGGGAGCAAATGCTCAGGCCGATATGGCCGCTGCCGAAAAGTTTCTGGCAGAAGAAATTAACGGCCTTTCTGTATTATCAGCAGATGAGCAGAAAGCAGAAATGCAATTCTTCGTTGATTCTGCAAAACCGTTTGCAGGCATGGATATCAAAGTTGTTTCAGAAACTATCGGAACACATGAATATGAATCCAAGGTTCTTGCTCCAGCATTTACAGCGATTACAGGCATTAAAGTCACGCATGACTTGATTGGTGAAGGTGACGTTGTTGAAAAACTTCAAACCCAAATGCAATCTGGTGAAAATATCTATGATGGATATGTGAACGATTCAGATTTGATTGGTACTCACTGGCGTTATCAGCAAGTACGCAATCTTACTGATTGGATGGAAGGCGAAGGCAAGGATGTAACAAACCCTGGTCTTGATGTTGCTGACTTTATTGGTGCTTCATTCACAACAGCTCCTGATGGCAAATTATATCAGCTGCCAGATCAGCAGTTCGCTAACCTTTACTGGTTCCGTTACGACTGGTTCAACGATGAGAAAAACAAAGCCGACTTTTCTGCCAAATATGGTTACGACCTCGGTGTTCCAGTAAACTGGTCAGCCTATGAAGACATCGCTGAGTTCTTTACCGGACGTGATCTTTCTCATATGGGCGTTGAAGGCAAAATCTATGGCAACATGGACTACGGCAAGAAAGACCCATCGCTAGGTTGGCGATATACAGATGCCTGGATGTCTATGGCCGGCATGGGCGATGTTGGTGAACCAAATGGTCTTCCAGTGGATGAATGGGGAATTCGTGTGAACGACAAGTCTCAGCCAACTGGTTCATGTGTTGCACGTGGTGGTGCTACCAACTCTCCAGCTGCTGTTTACGCGGTAAGCAAGGCAATTGACTGGTTGAAGAAATATTCTCCACCAGAAGCTGCGGGTATGACGTTTGGTGAAGCTGGTCCAATTCCTGCTCAAGGTAATGTTGCTCAGCAAATGTTCTGGTACACCGCCTTTACAGCTGCAACGGTTAAGCCTGATCTACCTGTGATGAATGCAGACGGTACTCCAAAATGGCGTATGGCTCCTTCACCACATGGTGTTTACTGGAAACCCGGAACCAAGATTGGGTATCAGGATGCTGGTTCTTGGACACTGATGAAATCAACACCTGTAGATCGTGCAAAGGCTGCTTGGCTTTATGCACAATTTGTAACTTCCAAGACAATTGATCTGAAAAAATCCGATGTTGGTCTTACCTTTATTCGTGAGTCTACCATTAACTCAGATCACTTTACTGAGCGTGCTGACAAGCTTGGCGGACTGATTGAGTTCTATCGCTCACCTGCTCGTGTACAATGGTCACCTACAGGTACCAATGTTCCAGATTACCCTAAGCTTGCTCAGCTATGGTGGCAGAATATTGGCGATGCCATGTCTGGTGCCAAGTCACCGCAAGAGGCGCTTGACGGTCTTTGTGCAGCGCAGGAGAAAGTTCTCTCTCGCTTAGAACGCGCAGGTGTTCAAGGTGATATCGGACCTAAGTTGAACGAAGAACAAGAAGCATCTGTTTGGTTAAGTCAGCCTGGCGCTCCAAAAGCAAAAGTAGAAAATGAAAAACCAGCTGGTCAAACCATTGCTTATGATGAGTTGATCAAAAGCTGGCAGTAAGTTTCTTTGCTTTTAGTTAGAGTGGTGTCTAAACTCCCTTAGGCACATTACAGGGCCAAAACTGCGTTTTGGCCCTGTTTATTTATCTAGTTTAAACGACGAAATTGAATAACAGGAACTGCGACATGAGATCATATATTCTTGCAATTGACCAAGGAACGACATCATCACGGGCAATAGTTTTTGATGATAATTTTTCCATTGTTGCTTCTGACCAAACAGAATTTACGCAGCACTTTCCCGCCTCTGGCATGGTTGAGCACGATGTTGAAGAAATTTGGCAAAGCGTTGTTGGCACCTGCAAAAATGCAATTTCAAAGGCAGGAATTTCTGCTAACTCAATTGCAGGTATTGGCATTACCAACCAGCGTGAGACAACAGTTGTGTGGGAAAAGGCAACTGGAAAACCGATTAACCGGGCAATTGTCTGGCAAGATCGTCGCACGGCCAGTTACTGCAATTCGCTTAAAGATTCCGGGGTTGAGGAAACCGTAAAACAAAAGACCGGTTTGCTACTGGATCCTTATTTTTCAGGAACAAAAATAAATTGGATGCTCGATCATGTGGATGACGCACGTTCAAAAGCTGAAAACGGGGAATTGCTTTTTGGAACAATTGACACTTATCTCCTTTGGCGTCTAACGGGTGGTCAATCCCACAAAACAGACGCAACCAATGCATCGCGCACATTATTGTTTAATACCCAGACCAATGAATGGGATGATGAACTTCTTTCCATTTTTGAAATACCGAAGACCATGTTGCCCGAGGTTGAAGACTGCGCGGCAGATTTTGGACATACGGTAACTGATTTGTTTGGTGCATCCATTCCAATTCTCGGGATTGCAGGTGATCAACATGCAGCTTCGCTTGGGCAAGCATGTTTTAGTCCCGGGATGGTTAAATCAACCTACGGGACAGGTTGTTTTGTAATGCTCAATACGGGTGAAGAGCGCACAGTATCCAACAACCGGTTACTCTCAACCATTGCATATCGTTTGAACGGTAAAACAACCTATGCACTTGAAGGCTCCATATTCATTGCTGGTGCTGCCGTGCAATGGCTACGTGATGGCCTGAACCTGATTGATGACGCAAGCCAGACTGGCAGTTTTGCTGCTGAAGCAGATCAAAGCCAAGATGTAATTTTGGTGCCTGCCTTTGCCGGTCTTGGTGCGCCATATTGGGAACCGGAAGCGCGAGGTGCAATTTTTGGATTGACGCGCAACACGGGTCCAAAAGAACTTTCGAAGGCAGCGTTGGAAGCGGTTTGTTTCCAGACCCGAGACTTAATTGAAGCCATGCGCGATAATTGGCAAGGCGATTTTGATGCGACCGTCTTACGTGTTGATGGCGGGATGGTTGCCAGTGATTGGACAATGCAATTTTTAGCCGATATGTTGGCAGCCCCCATAGACCGACCATCGGTTCTGGAAACAACTGCACTAGGTGCAGCCTGGCTTGCTGGAATGCGTTCGGGAACCTGGCCCGATATGGAAGGGTTTTCAAAAGCCTGGCAACTTCAGCAGCGCTTTGAACCTCGCCTTGAAGAAACCGAACGGAAACGTCGTTACAAATCCTGGAAACAGGCTGTCGTAAATACGATCAACCAGAAGCCGGCTAGTTAAGCAATCAATTGGCCGCCGTTGATCTCAAGCACTTGGCCAGTGATATATCCTGAAAGTCCATTCGAACTTAAAAACAGGTAAGAAGGCGCGCAATCTTGTGGTGTACCAAGACGCTTTAACGGGATGGATTTTTTAGTTGCCTCAAGTTTTTCCCTGCTTGAATAACGTTCATGGAAATCTGTTTCAATTGTACTAGGTGAAACCGCATTAACGCGGATATTATCGTGTGCTAGTTCGCGCGCTAGCGCCTTTGTGTAGGTTGAAACAAATGCCTTGGTTACGCTGTATATTGATGACCCAGGACTTCCACCGGTTTTGGCAGAAATGGAGACTGTGTTTACAATTGCACCACCATTTGATTGCTTTAGGGCAGGAATTAATCCGCGAGTTATTTGTACAACTGAAGTTTGATTTAAACTTACCAAGGCGTGATAATCTTCATCGCTAATCTCGTTTGCCGGGAACCGACCCAGCATGGTCCCTGCATTATTTAACGTCAACTCGGGATAAGGGCTGTATTTCCGATTGATTTGAGGTTGAT